>NZ_KV793234.1:0-11106 GCF_001808405.1 Trueperella sp. HMSC08B05
TGATCACGTCTACGGTGCCCCGCGGATCACCGCAGAGCTCGCCGAGCGCTTCGGCATTGCGCTCAACCGTAAGACTGTGGCCAAGCGGATGCGCCTGATGGGCATTGAAGGGATTTCACCACGTGCCTTCGTCCCGGTGACAACGATTCAGTCCAAGCGTACGTCCACGCTTCCGGACCTGGTCAAGCGCATGTTTGATGCCGGTGGGCTGAACCGGGTGTGGATGTCGGATATTACCTATCTGCGCACCGGGGAGGGCTGGTTGTACTTGTGCGCGGTCCGTGACGGTCATTCCCGCCGTGTGCTGGGCTGGGCTATGGATAGCGTGCAAGATACTTCCCTGGTCGAGCGGGCCTTGCGGATGGCGCATACGCTACGCGGTGACGTTGCTGATGGCTTGGTGTTTCACGCCGACCGTGGCGCACAGTTTACAAGCGAGCAGCTCTGGGACGTCTGCCGCGGCCTGGGCATTGCCCAGTCCGTTGGGCGTACTGGGGTGTGCTTTGACAACGCGATGGCTGAATCGTTCTGGTCGACACTGAAGACCGAGTTCTACGACCGGCAGCGCTGGCCTACCCGGGATGCTGCACGCGCGGGTGTCGCGCGCTGGATTGAGGTGGTCTACAACCGTCGCCGGCGGCACTCCGCACTCGGGATGCTCAGCCCCGTCGACTTCGAGCACCACATCACCCAGACCACCAACGAAGAAGAAACAGCTGCCTAACTATGAGGTAGCTCCACTACGTGTCCACCATTTGCGGGCAACCCCACCTTACCAATGTCTTTACGGTGTTTGGTGCGAATCTAAATGATCATAAAAATAGCTTTCCCCTGCAAATAAACACATCACACACCAGCTCGCCCCCAGCAAGCTACGCTTTTCACTTCACACACGATACTGTAAAGACCACTTAACCATTTGAGGATTAAAATCCCATGCTGGTTACTTACCTGGCGCTTTGCTCACCAACGCTGCTCGTATTGTAGGATGATTTTAGGGATGCCTGGTCGTCAAGTTTATGCAAAAGGGTTTTCACGATCGGCTTGCGGGTGCTTTTAATCTGGCGCACCCTGGAGTGTCCTAGGTTTTTAGGTCCAGGTGACTTGAGTGTGGTCCATTGATGCCCCGCCACTAGGTGGGGAGAATGGAGCAATGGTGAAAAAGTTCAGTAAACACGCGCCCGAACAGATTGTTCGCAAGCTCGACAAAGCGCGGGAGTTGAGGGAATCAGGATCGACGACAGCTCAGACTTCAATCTTCTTGTGCGGTGCAAATTCGGAATATGCCAGCCTATCTAATACCGCTGTATTTAACAGTGTTTTAAATCAGCATTACACCCGAAACTAAAAGCTTTTTATTGAGTCCTAACTCGCTGTGCTTCCAGCCACTGCTGCACTCCCGGATGAGCAGTAATCTGCAAATTAGGACTAGCTAACACCCGACCATCTGCCGTGAAAAAAACCGTGTCTATGTGCTGTTGAGTCGCATCCAAATCCATAGCTCTTTCCAAACCCAACACTAAGAAAGCGGTTGCCCAAGCCTCACACTCCATACCATCAGCCGCACAAACTAAAACGGCAACAAGGTCCGTAAATGCCGGCTTTCCAGTACTTGGATCTAAAACATGGCTAACGCGCTTACCCGAACCTATTCGTGTAGCTGTATCAGCACTAACAGAAAGCGCCGGATGAGTAAGCAACAAGTGCCCAAACTCTTCCAATCCCTCCCAAGGGCTTTGCAGGCCAACGCATACTGGGTCACCCGCAATCGAAATAGAGGAGGAACCAAATGACACCACCACGTTTTCCCCTCCCTTAGAAACTACCAAATCACGCACCTGATCTGCCGCATACCCCTTGGCGATACCTCCAAAATCAATTATGGAATCACTAAGCTCAAATTCTCTATTCGCCCTTTCAGCCACCAATTTTTTCCAATCACGCATTTGACGGCCCAAAAACGGGTAAAATGCGCCTTGAGTCAAATTCGCGAATTTTACGGATGCTTCCATGACTCGTGCCAGATCGGAAGAAAACCGATTTGCCTGCAATATATCTCCCAATCGGAAAAGCAATTCAGCTCCAGCATCATGATTTTCCAAACCAACTTCCGCGCTCCCTGCCAGGCTGTAAACGTTGGAAGAATGCAAGAGGGAGCTTCTGAATTTTTTCAAAATATCTTCCGAACCAGCATTTAAAATACGGCTAAGTGCGACCACCTGCGAAGTTTGCTTAAATATGCTAAGCCTATTTTCTAGTTCTCTAACTCGTTGACGAATAAGACGCTGAATTTCTTCAACATTCCCCGCCGGTTCCCAAGTGGCGCACACCAGCGTACCCATAGCGGGAAAGCTATATGAACCATGCCCGATCACTCAGATTACCGAGTCTTACTTTTCGGCGCCAGCGTTAAGCACGGCGTCTTCAACCGCCTGCATGAATAATCTGTGTGAAAGAGATCCACCAGCGATGCGCTCAACCTGATTTTGATCCGACGTCTCCTGGAACTTTTGCACATAGCTTTTTTCGTGCTTTATCGCGTCTTGCGCTCTTTGATAAAAAATCGGATCATGTGCTTTGCCATCGGTTCCCAAACCATAATCTTCATCATGGGGCGTACCATCAGCATCCTTTACTAAAAAGTTTGCCTTAGTGACTTTTCCTCCACTAATTGTGAAATTCACTGTGCCGTAAGAACCATCAGCTTCTTTTTGTGAAACTCCTTCATATTCCCCATCTGGCAAAGTGTTTGCAGCCGGCACATCGGCCGAGCACCCGCCAAGTACTGCAACTCCCACAATCGCTGCTATAGCTAACAATCGGGAACTTCCCATAAGGCCCTCCAAGTTTTCTAACTTTTAAATATTTGGCATTTTGCGATTATTCGGCTCCTGTTAATAAGTTTCACCGAAACGTAATTCTTTTATAGGAGAATCGGCCAGATCGGTGACCTCTTGGGCAATTCGCCCGTGCTCTAAAATTATTTGCCGCTGCCCTTGTGCAGCCACTTCGGCATCATGCGTTACCACTACCAAAGTTGTTCCCTCTTCATGCAGGCGATGAAAGAAATCTATAACTATTTTTTCATTAGTCTCATCTAAATTTCCGGTGGGTTCATCAGCGAGTATCACGGCCGGACGATTTATTAAAGCTCTGGCCACACAGACACGCTGTTGCTCCCCTCCAGAAAGTTCATGAGGTAGATGCGTAGCTCTGTCTTTCATCCCCACCTGTTCCAGTGCTTCAAGCGCTTCCTGCTCATCAGGAACCGAATGATAGTACTGCGCCAACATCACGTTTTCCACAGCGGTTAGGTGTTTAACAAGATGGAACTGTTGGAACACTAGGCCGATTTTATGACGGCGTACATCTGCCAGCTCCACCTCGCCCATTTTATCTAGACGGTCGCCTTCTAAAAGAACCTCACCCGAAGTGGGTGAATCCAAACAACCCAAAATATTCATCAGGGTCGATTTCCCCGAACCAGATGGGCCCACTATGGAAAGCCATTGACCACGCGGAATTTCCAAGCTCACGTTGTCGAGTGCCGCAAGATCGCCGTAGTGCCGACTAGCCGAGCGTACTGAATATATAGAATCTGCGGGCATTATTCTCCCCCTAGAACTTGTGAAGGATCTATTTTGGTGATTCTGCGTGCTGGCATCAAACAGCCCAGCATCGCTATGACTATTGAAAATATGAGTGTTATTGGCACGACCCACCAATTTATATTCAGGTTTATGGCAAACACACGGCGTGATATTTCCGCTGCGATCCACACCCCTGTAGCTGCACCTAACGTCCCCCCGAATACTCCCAGCATAAGCGATTCTCCTACGAATTCGCGCATAACATCACCAGGCAGTGCACCAAGAGCCTTCTTCAATCCGATTTCCTTGGAGCGTTCTGAAATTATCGAATTAAGAGTTGTGGAAACCGCTATCAAGGTGAGCAGCGATATTATTGCCGAAACTATCCAAATTAAGGTACGCAAAGTAGTGGCGATTCCGGTTTCCGCCTCTGAAATACGGCGCACTACTTGAGCGTCAGCATTTTTTACTTTAGTGTTTATTTGTTTGGCGTATTGCGCAATTACTTTAGAGTCTGCATCTATTGAGTACTCGATGATGTCATAACCACGATCTCCTAAAAATTCACTTAGTGTTTTAGTGCTCATTACTATCTGCTCGTCTTCCGGCCCTCCGGTGTGAATAATTCCAGAAACCTTCATCTGTTTAGAGACCGCATTTTCAGACGTGGGTTGCATCAGACCAACCTCATCCCCAATTGAGAAACGATAACGCGTAGCCACATCTGCGCCCACCAAGAATTCATCATCATTAGCAGGCATTTTCCCATCTAAGTTCCAATATGGGCGGACACCTTGCACAGCGTCCAAATCCGTTGCCATTACCTGCAATGGCTGCTGATTGTATAGTATGTTTCCATACTGGTATCCGGCGCGTTTAAGTACGCTGTTGCCAACTATGGAATCAGTTTCCTGCAATGTGCCATCCGTAAGGTTTTCTGAAGAATCAGGCAATATAACCATATTGGCACCAAACGCACGCAACTCCTTACTCATTTGGGCCGGAACAGTGAAGGCCACCAAACCCAATGCGGCCAAAGTTGTACCCCCCACCGCTATTGACAGGGAGGCAATGAAAACACGGGTAATCCGATTTAAAAACGCCTTCCAGATCATGCGCAAATACATCGCAGTATGCTTATTTTTCACGGTTACCTCCCGTGCAACACTTGGGCCGGCTGCACACGTACCAGTGAACGGATGGCAGGCAAAGATCCCAAAAGTACGGTTACAAACACAATTAACGCCATTAGAGGGGCCACAATTGGCCGCATAGCTATAGCGGATCCAAAAACAATGTGTCCGATTAGTTGAGCCAATCCGAAACCTAAAGCAAATCCAACAACTCCGCCAAACAACCCAACGATAAGAACCTCTGCCAACATGAGTCGAATAATTTCTCGGTTTCGTGCACCTATAGCCTTCATTAAACCAATTTCACGTGAACGCTCCATAACCGAAGCGAACACCAAATTCGCAATCCCTAAAGACGATCCAATCACTGCAAATAGGGCAACAAAAGCCATAATAAGCTCAGTTTTATTAAGGATCTCCCCCTCAGTATCTGCAACTTGACGTACGGGCTTAGCCACTGCGTTGGTCATAACTTCCTCTATCTGATAGGCAATAGAGGAAACATAGGCCGTGCAATACCATGTTTCCCACTCGTCCAAAGTGAGCAATGTAGGATCTTCAGCAGCTTTACGAGACAGATCATTATCCGGCGTAGTAATTGCGCGTACCTCTACCCGATCAACCTCATTATCCCGCCCGGTAAGCTGTTGAACCAGATCAAGATCTGCATATATTTGCGAATCTTCTGCATCTCCGCCCGTAAAAATTCCGGAAATAACCACATCGACAACATCACCGTTTTTATCACGAATTTGTAAAGTATCGTCAACTTTCCAATCATTCTTTGTAGCAATACGGGAACCCACTATTACCTCTTTAGGCGTCTTTCCCCAAGTTCCCTCCCATTTCCACCATTCCCGCATGCCGTCCATACCCGTCATAACCTTTTCTCCGGTTGGAATGGCGAGTTCTTTATCAAACCAGGTACCCCGCACCTGCTCTTCTTTACCGTCTACTTCAAGCTTTGTTTCCAAATAGGGAGTGAAGTTTTCAATATTGTACGTCCAAAATATGGTTTTCATATTCGGTAATTCATCTTCCCGCAACGCGCCGCCACCCTGCTCGGAAGAGTCAATATTGTACAAATCCGCGGCCATTGCCCTACCTTGGGGAAGAACCTGCAAATTAGAACCATAAGAGCTGAGTTCTTCTTGTACTTTATCTCCAACATCAAACATCACCGCCAGCATCGATGTTGTAAGGGAAGCACCCAACATTACTGTCACAGCTATCATCAGGCGTTTAACTGCCTGCCTACGCAATGCGCGGGCTATCATAATCCAGAAAAACATATCAGCTAAACACCTTCTCGTGGCTTTCTAACTCTTCAGCGAAAAACTTTAAGCGAGTATCTTCCACCTCATATTTGATTGGGATCGGGTTGCAACCGCCGGGGAATCCAATGGTTTGCACGTTCATCATCACGTCACACTTAGAACAAATTATTTTTCCCTTATCTTCGTAATATCCCGAATCTCCACAAATTTCACAGGCATCTAAACCTACGCCAAAAGCGACCTCATTTTTACGCACCACCAAAAATCTAACTTCCACTCCGTTTCCTGTTTTGTACCCAAAACGATGTAGGTGACCATCAGAAACCAGCAGACGATCCACGTATACAAAATCGCCTTCCAAGGTCGTGGCTTCCAAATCTGTTAGTTCAGGAACATACTCTGAGCGTCTCTTTCCATCCGTCAACGACCAGGCAAACGCAATTGCAAGGACCGAAGATAAACCAAAAA
Organism: Trueperella sp. HMSC08B05; assembly: GCF_001808405.1. Taxonomy (NCBI): domain Bacteria; kingdom Bacillati; phylum Actinomycetota; class Actinomycetes; order Actinomycetales; family Actinomycetaceae; genus Trueperella; species Trueperella sp. HMSC08B05. The sequence continues at coordinate 6,469 of NZ_KV793234.1, forward strand.
ATTGACGGCGGCTTATGGTGTCTGCTTTTTGTAAACGGCGCTCTGCAGGATTATGTGGAGGTTTTTTAACCTGCGTCCACAGCGCTATAAAACCAGGGAAAGCAATTAGAAACACTAGTATCAGCTGAGTCATCGCCTCATTGCGTTGAATCCACAAAACTATGTCAAATAGGCCGGGGAAAGACGGCACTATCCGCCTCGTAGCGAACTGTTGATACAGCAAAATCATGCGGGGCAGTATCATCGCCATAAAAACTACCGAAGTGACTAGGGTGCGCACCCACCAAGGAACTTTTTTCGCACATTGGACATATCCCCAACAGGCAACCACCGCCAAAATTGTTCCTAAAGAAAACCCGGCCAAACGTAAAAGGGAGGCGGTTTCAAAAACTGATCCACCCGTGTGCACAATCGAATCGGTGGAATAAAAATATGGAACCGCATAGTAAAGAGCAGAGGTACATATAGCCAATATCGCGGTTATGGTCAGCCCCCGGTGGCGCATTCCCTGGTTTATATCATGCAAATCCCTATCGCCAAACAACCAAAGCATTACCAAAAACGCGAACATGGTAATAAACAGCGCGATTCCCGCCCAGGCGGTAAAAACAGGAATATCAACGTGCGGGGTGTTCAACCGCAACCATGTGAAAACACCCGCGCCCAAAAGGCCAATAGCGGTTGAAGCAAAAGTTAGTTTGGCAACCGTTTGTCGCTCCATAGGTGCATGAGCTCGGCTGGCTACCAGAATACTCACCGCTAGACACAAAGGAAGCGCCGTTTGAATTGAAACAATGAACAATTCCAACATGTAAATCCCTGCAAAAAGTTAAAAATAGCTACTAAATTATTTAGTTCAAATAACCGATCATGAAACTGTACATAAGTGTGAGAGCTCGGCGGCAATGCCCCGAGCTCTCACACGCGGTTAGCTTAAAGCAGCTGGCCGTCCCACTTCCAGTTTTCGAAAGTGAACTTCAGTGGCTCGGTCCAGAAACGCCCGTCGACAGCGGAGGTATCTTTTCCAGTGTGCAGCATGAACTTGTCAGCAGGTGAAGGAATCTCAACTTCAACACGGTACTCGCCCGGTTCCAGCTTGATGTTATTTCCGTAGTGCGGGCCGTCAGAAGCCACCATGGGCATCATCGTCCCTAAATCCTTGACCAAGCCACCCGTGGCCTGATCATAAATTTTCACGTTTATCTCCAAGTAAGGCATGAACTGATCGGCTTCATAACCGATTTCAGCAGCCTTCTCATTGGTAGCAACGTCAACTTCGAAGTGCATGTCAGATTCGGAAGCCGGCGGTACTAGCACCGAGCCTTGCTCCATGTCGATTGCCTGGAAGTAAACCAAATCAACAGTTAACGGACCACTGGTCTGCGGGCCTGAATCGCCAACCGGAATTTCGTTAATTCCTACTGCCTGCCCTTTTTCAGCAGAGCTCGTCTTTTCGTCGGCGGTATTCTGCACAGAAGTACCCTTTTCATCCTTGGGCTTGTCACCAGAATCATTCGAGCAACCAGCAAGACTCAAGGTAAGCGCGAATGCCGCTCCAAGAGCAACCATTGCTTTCTTGATCTTCATTTATTTTTCCTTTCGTGTTTCGGGATTTCCCGGCCAAAATTGGAGATGTTAGAACTGATGTAACGTTACTGACTAAACAGAAGTTGTATCTTTCACCGATCTTTGTTCGTTATTTGCTGCGCTAGCACAGCTCTCCCGTTTTGTGTTTTTGCTGATGCGATATTGCACAACAGCCAAAATTATGAGAATTACAACCACAATTGCCTGTGCCACCAAAGTCTGAACCGTTGGGTAAAGACCAAGCACAGCTATTTCCGGTACGCCCGGAACATCAGTTGTATGCAGCCAAGTTGCATCCTGGAACTCTTTAGCAGCGCCACCCGCAATGGTAACTGCCAACATGCCCAACAGAACCGAAGTCCACCGGAAGAACTTCCTGATTGGTAGACGAACTCCAAATACCCACACCAGTAGGAATAGGATTATCAAAATGACTAGTGCAACTCCCACCCCAAGCCAAATGAATGCGTAATCCGAACCGGAACGCGCCGCGGTGAGTATAGGAGAGAAGAACAATATGGTTTCCGCGCCCTCACGCAACACCGCCAGGAACGCAACCAAGGCTAGTCCGAATACGCCACCCGACTGAGTCTTAGATCCGGCAACAGATTGCATGTACTCATTCCATTTGGCCCCATGAGACTTGGAGAAGATCCAGTTGGAAACGTATATGAGCATCAGCACCGCAGCAATACCGGTAAAGCCCTCGATCAACTCTTGTGCCAACCCTGAAACGTTTGATGTGAGGCGAGCCAGCACTATAGCGATCATTACCGACAAAACGATGGCTGCGACCACGCCGACTATGATTCCAGCTACCTGATCCTTACGCTTTGCCTTCATAGCATAGGTAATAACAGCAGCCACAACCAGGAGGGCTTCAGCACCCTCACGCAGCAGAATTAGGAACGAGGCAAAGAATCCCTTCCACCCAAGTCCCTCATTGGAACCAGCCAGCTTGTCCAGCTCAGTGGCGTCCTCATTCACCATTGACTTTAAGTTTTCAGCTATCTTGACAACTTCATCGTGTGCCAATCCGCCACGAATTCCCTGACGCAGATCTCGGAATCCGTTTTCAACTTCAGAAACTCGCCCCTGCCCTATGTAGGAGATTGTTGCCTTCTCTAGCCCCTCGGCTTCATAGTGTTGTAAGTAGGCAGCGGTAGCGTGCTTGTAGCCCTTATCCACATCACCCGCGCCGTACTCTTTAACAGAGGTGTCAATATTTTCCACGATTGCTTGGGCTACCCTAGTCCACTGATCTGAAATAGTCTTAGTGGTGGCAAGTTCGGCAACGTCTTTATTTAGATGGTCAATGGCAGTTTTTACCGCTTGTTCGACCTCGTCTTGAGGTGCCCCCTCATTGGAAAGCGTGCGCACGTTTAGCAAAACTGCAACAAAGTCTTCTTGCCTATCCCGCCCGAGCCTGTGGCGAATTTGATCTTCAAGGCCGGAAACCTGGTAAATATCATAGTAAGCTTTTCTGATGGAGTGTTGAACTGCCTTAGAATCTCCCGAAGCATACTCGGCAGGAATACCCTCCAGGTACTCTTCCATTTTTGTTACTACCGGCTGCCAATCCTCTTCTTCTTGTGCATTCGCCGTAAGAGACGAAGAAAGAGCGAAGAACACTCCCACAAAGAGGAAAATCGCTAAAATCTTCGATATTCGCGCGCCCGATGCACTGCTAGGCGAAAACGCCATCATTCGCCCTCCAGCTTTTGTTAGCCTAACCTAATAACCAGTATGAGCATACGCGCTACCACTTTAATTGCGCAAGGCCGGCATGTTGAAAATAGGATCTTTGAGAACAAGTTCTCAAGGGATACTCCAAATGAACCGCGAGTTCAAGAAGCAGTTCGGCATCTCCATCCCCCTCATCCCCTTGAAAGAAACAGGTTAGATCCACGCTGGTAACGCCACGCGCCTAGACTGGGACGAGGCCTGCCCGAACAACGGCGAAGACGAGATCTACCTGATCGGCAACCCACCATATGTGGGATCGAGCATGCAGACCACAGAGCAGAAGGCGGATTACCCGGTGGTTTTCGGTAGCTCCAAGTACCCGAAGAAGCTCGACTACATTTCTCTCTGGTTTATCAAGGGCGCCGCTACATCTCCGGCACCCGTGCCGAGCTGGCCTTTGTTTCTACCAACTCCATTACCCAGGGCGAACACGTCGGTCTTCTGTCCCCCCCCCTGCTTCACGAACAAGACGTAGAGATCGGGTACGCCTATACCTCATTTAAATGGGGGAATAATGCCAAGTTCAACGCCGGCGTCACGGTTGTGGTTGTAAGCCTGCGTCCCATCTCAAATGCGCCCATATATTTCCATGAGGATATTCGCACAAACGTATCCCAAACAAATGGATACTTATTAGATGCACCGTGTGTATACGTTGGGCCTCGACCGCGCCCGTTGAGCTCAGAGCTACCAAAAAAATAAAAGGCTCTCAGACTACGTATGGGGGGGGGGAAAAAATCACCTACTCACGGTGCCGGAGAAAGAGCACCTTAACGGCATTTCATCGCTAGCCTCGTCTTGGATCCGTAATTATGTGGGATCGACGAGTTTATTAACGGTTCACAACGATACTGTCTTCGCGTTCCGGATGCAGACCTTGAGCGAGCGCAGGACGCAAAAGGCGGCCTCGGAAACCCGAAGCCGCCCTAGGCGAAAAACCGGATTGAGTCCTAAACGTTGAACTTGAACTCCACGGAGTGTCGTCGATAAATAACCATTTGATGCGCGCGTGCGGAATTAACAACGAAATACCGCTAAAACAGACAACATATGGGGTGCACAGAAACACATATAAGTTCTGCGGAAAACCTATAGGGTGCGTCGCTAAAAACCGCTGTGCGCGAAAAACATAAAGGGTTTACGGACCCGGTCCCAGACCCCTCAATACTCTGAGCCGGAAGAATGGAAAGTGGAAGGTTGATGGGCGGGATCAAGCGGTTAATGCGCCACGATTGAATATTTGCTGGAGTATCTCACGTGGTGTTGCTCCGCCGAGTGGGCTGTGTCAAATTTTGTGGACGGGTA
>NZ_KV793235.1:0-6929 GCF_001808405.1 Trueperella sp. HMSC08B05
TGGTGATCGAGGGGTCGGGGAGCGGGGCGATGCCATCCTCGGTGCCAAACTGCGCGCGCAGGTCGTCGATCGGGCCCCAGTCCAGTGCGCGCGACGGGCACGCCGTGACGCACGCGGGCTCCTGGCCGGTGGAGCGGTAGTCGTAGCACAGGTCGCACTTGGACATGTGGCCTTGCTCCGCGTTGAACTGCGGGGCGCCATAGGCGCAGGCCCACTCGCAGTAGCGGCAGCCCACGCACTTGGACGAATCGACGTACACCGTGCCGTCCTCGCGCCGGCTCATTGCCGTGGTGGGGCAGACCTGCATGCAGATCGCGTCCTCACAGTGGTTGCACGCGATCGACGTGTAGTAGGTGAACACGTTCTGGGTGAGGGCGTTGCCCTGTGCCGTCCACGTGCCGCCCGAATACTCCACCACGCGGCGCCAATTGACGCCGATCGGCAGGTCGTGCTTGTCCTTGCAGGCGATCTGGCAGGCCTTGCAGCCCGTGCAGAGCTCCTGGTCAAAGAAGAATCCGTAGTTGGCACCCGCTTGGGTTAGCATCTCGCTCATTAGTCCTCCTTGCTCACGCCCGCGGTATCCGCGTTATAGGGCTGGTAGTAGGCCGCCTCGATCCGCTCCAGCGCACCCTTTTCCGCCTTCTCAACCTGTGCCAGCACCGTGTGGCTGGGCAGGCCCTTGGCAAGCGGGGTCGGGTGGAGGGAGGTGAGGGTGTTGACCGAGCCGCCGACGTCGACCGGCCGCTCCCCGTTCGCCCCCGCCGGTAGCGAGAAATCGGCCGAGGGCAGCGGCTTGTACCACGCGCCCTGCGGGATCGACACGGTGCCGGGGATGATCCTCGGCGTGACGAGCGCGCGCAGCTGGACCGTGCCGCGCTCGTTGAACACGTAGACGGCGTCCCCGTTGGCGATCCCGCGCGCCTCGGCGTCGATCGGGTTGAGCCACGCGGTCTGGGTGTGTGCCTCCTTGAGGAGGTTGACGTTGCCGTAGCTGGAGTGTGTGCGGCCCTTGAAATGGTGGCCGATCACCTGCAGCGGGTGCTCAGCGTTCTCGCGGGCCTCGAGCGCACCCTCCCAGGTGGCCACGAACTCGGGCAGCGGGGTGAGGACGTCGCCGGCAAGGGCCGGGCGGAAGACGCCGAACTCCCAGGCCTTTGCCAGGTTCGCCAGGCGCTCGGAGTAGATCTCGATCTTGCCCGACGGCGTGGGCACCGGGTTCGCCTCCGGGTCCTCGCGGAAGTCCTTCATGGTGATGACGGGGCCGTCGTTACGGCGGTAGATCCCCATCTCCTTCCACTCGTCCCACGTGGGCAGGGCCGGGTCGTCCTCGCGTGAGCCGTTGATCGCCTCACGCAGCCAGTCCTCGCGGCTCTTGCCGCCGGTGAACTCCTGCTCGAGGTCCAGCTTCGCGGCGAGCTCGGTGCAGATGTCGAAGATCGACTTCGTCTCATACATCGGCTCGATCGCCTGCTGGGAGACGATGCCGTAGGCCATGGGGCCGCCGTTCGCACCGGCGTGGTAGTCGAACTCCTCCGAGGTGGAGGTACCGGGCAGCACGTAGTCGGAGTAGCGGGCCGAGACCGTGTACATGATGTCCGTGGTGACGATGAGCTCGCACTTGGACTCGTCCTCGAGGATGCGCACCGATTCGTTGTTGTCACCGGTCTGGTTGACGAGCGAGTTACTCGCGTACTGGAAGACCGCCTTGATCGGCACCTCTAGCGAGGTGTTTTCGGGCTGCATGTTCTCATCCACCGGGATCTTCAAGCCGCGCACCCCGGGTTCGGGCTTGACGCCCACGCCCGCGTTGAACGTATTCATCTCCGGGCCGTGGTCGATCGCATCGAGCCAGGAGAAGCAGGAGATGATCTTATTCGAGGGGTTGACGAACTCCGAGTAGAACGACGTGCCGACCCCCAGGCCCCTCGCACCCTCGCGCGCGCCCGTGCCGCCGCCGGGGATGCCGGGGTTGCCGGTCACGCAGGCGAGGAGGAAGATCGCGCGGGCGGTGTTCTCGCCGTTCGCGTGGCGCTGCGGCCCCCAGCCCTGGGTGATCGCGGCGGGCTTGGCGTTGGCGATTTCGCGGGCCAGGCGCCGGATGTCGGCTGCCGGGACGCCGCAGATGTCAGAGGCCCACTCGGGGGTCTTCGCGACCCCGTCCGCGCCCTTACCCTCAAGGTAGGCGCGGTAGGAGGCGTTCTTCGGGGCGCCCTCGGGCATGTGGTCCTCGTCGAAGCCGAGGCAGTACTTGTCGAGGAACGCCTGGTCGTGCAGGTTCTCCTCAACCATTACGTAGATCATGCCGGCGATCAGCGCGGCGTCGGTACCGGGGCGAACCGGCACCCACTCATCTCCGAGCGCCACGGAGGTCTCCGAGTAGCGCGGGTCGATGATGATCGTGCGCACGCCGTGCTCGCGCTTGATGTTCTGGGTGACGAACGTGTGCCCGCCGCCCGACATGCGGGTCTCGATCGGGTTGTTGCCGAACATGACCTGCAGCTTGGAGTTGGCGACGTCGTCGAACGAATTGGAGTTGACCCACGTGCCGTAGAAGTAGGGATAGGCCTGCGTGATGGCCGTGGTGGAGTAATCCGAGTAATGGTCGAGGTAGCCGCCGAACGCGTTGAGCAGGCGAGCCATCGGCGTGTTGTTCGGGGGCCACGAGCAGGACATGACCGCGCCGAGCGTGCCGGTGCCGTACTGGATGTAGAAGGCCTCGTTACCGTAGCGGTTCTTGATGTCCTTCATCTTCTCCGCGATCTCGGTCAGCGCCTGATCCCAGGAGATTTCCTCCCACTGCTCCTCGCCGCGCTTGGTGCCTTCCTTGCGCTTCATCGGCTTCTTGAGGCGGTCGGGGTTGTAGATGCGCTGGCGGATCGAGCGCCCGCGCACACACGCGCGCACCTGCTGGTTGCCGAGCTCGTCGGTGCCGGTGTTGTCCGGCAGGACCCGGACCACGGTGCCATCCTTGACCTGCAGGCGTAGCGGGCAACGCGAGCCGCAGTTGACGGTGCAGGCCGACCACACGGTGCGGTCGGCGTCGGCGATCCCCTCCGCGTCTGCGGCCGCGACCTTCGGCGTGCCGAGGCTAGTGGTGGTGGCCGCCAGGCCGGCAACTCCCGCGGCGACCCCGGACCACTTGAGGAATGTGCGGCGCGAAGGGCCGTGCGGCTGCGCGGTCGTGCCGGGTGAGAGAGTCTGAGTCATCATCGCCCCCAAAAACTGAACAAAGAATGCCGGAATTTCCGGCTGTCAATGCCAGTATTCGAGCTAAACGACGAGTGTTCGTTAGACCAAAGTCCCAGATGATCTCAAAAGCGGGAAAACCGCCTCTGACACGGGAAAAGTTACGTGATAATAAAGTTTCGTAATGCCTAGGCGAGCGAGGTGAAGGCCTTTTCCAGCTCCTCGGGCGTGGTCAGCGGCTCGTCAGAAAAAGCGCAATTCTTCATCGCGGCGGCCACGATCGTAAACCCTGCCCGGTTGAGCGCGGACGTCACGGCGGCGAGTTGGTGGATGACGTCCACGCACTCCCCGCCGTTTTCAAAATTCTCGATGACGGCGTTGAGTTGCCCGCGGGCGCGCTTGAGTCGGTTGAGCGCCTTGCGCTGCTCGGCCTGGAGCTCTTCGATGCCCATGATGCTACCTCTTCTGTTCGGGCCCATCCTACGCGGCGGGGAGTGGTTGCGCGACGTTGTCGTCGACACTACCCTATACCCCAGGGGGTATCGAAGGGGATGGAGGTCACCCAATGAGGATCGTTGTTGTTGGTGGAGTTGCCGGAGGGATGTCGGCCGCGGCGCGTTTGCGCAGGTTGCAGGAGGGCGCCGAGATCATTGTGCTCGAGGCGGGCCCCGAGGTGTCGTTCGCCAATTGTGGCCTGCCCTACTTCGTGTCCGGCGAAATCACCGACCCGGGCGCGCTCCTCGTCCAGACCCCGGCCTCGCTCAAGGCCTCACTCAACCTCGACGTGCGGGTCAACAGCGCCGTTACCGCGCTCGACCCCGCCGCGCGCACCGTCCGCGTGAATGGTCCCGACGCCGACTACGAGCTCACCTACGACGTCCTCGTCCTCTCGCCCGGCGCCGAGGCCTTCCGCCCTGACGTGCCCGGCATCGACTCTCCGCGCGTCACCACCTTGCGCACCGTCTCTGACGCCCACGCGCTTCACGACGCCGCGGCCGGTGCGTCGTCCGCCGTGGTGATCGGCGCCGGCTTCATCGGGCTTGAAGCCGCTGAAGCACTGGCCATGCGCGGGGTGAAGACCACCGTGGTCGAGTTCGCCGACCACGTGCTGCCCCCGCTCGACACCGAGAGCGCTTACTACGTGGCCCAAGAGCTGGCCGAGCTCGGGATGGATGTGCGCACCTCCACCGCCGTCACGGCGATCGAGGAGCCGGGCGCGGGTGGGCCGGCCGACGTGGTGCTCTCCGACGGCTCGCGCGTGAAGGCAGACGTGGTGGTGCTTGCCGCCGGCGTCCGCCCCCGCACCAGCATCTGGGAGGATGCGGGAGTGGAGTGCGAGCGCGGGGCCATCGTCGTCGACGAACACGGACGCACCAACCTCGAAGGCGTGTGGGCCGTGGGCGACGCCGTGGTCTCCACGGACCTGGTGACCGGGGCGCGGCGGCCCGTGGCGCTCGCGGGCCCGGCCAACCGTGCCGGCCGGCTCGTGGCAGACGCGATCTCCGGCAACCTGTCCCACCCGATCCCGGCGGCCGCGGGCACGGCGATCGTGCGCGTGGGCAAGCTGACCGCCGCGATGACCGGCGCGAACGAGCGCGCGCTCGAGGGGATCGCGCACCACACGATCTCCCTCCACCCGGCCGACCACGCCGGCTACTTCCCCGGCGCCACCCAGATGCACATGCGCCTCCACTTCGCCGAGGATGGCAAGGTGCTCGGCGCGCAGATCGTGGGCCGCGGGGGCGTGGACAAGCGCATCGACGTGCTCGCCACCGCGATCAAGGCCGGCATGACCGTGGCCGACCTCATCGACCTCGACTTGGCCTACTCCCCGCCGTACGGCTCGGCGAAGGACCCGGTCAACATGGCCGGCATGATGGCCTCCAACGTGCTCGACCGCACGATGGACGTGTGGCACACCGCCGACCTGGCGCGCCTGCGCCAGACCCACCTCATCCTCGACGTGCGCAGCCGCGCCGAATACGAGGGCGAGGGCCACATCGACGGCGCCCTCAACATCCCCCACCTCGAGATCCGCGATCGGATGGACGAGGTTCGCGCCTCTGCGGCCGGGCGCCCTATCGCCGTACACTGCAAGTCCGGCATGCGCTCCTACCTCGCACACCGCCAGCTGGTCCAGGCCGGCAACACGTGCGTCAACCACTCCGGCGGCATGATCACCATGCTGGCCGAACTCGGCGACAGCGCGGACGGCGTCGTCAAGTAAAGGCGGCCCTGGCCGTCACCATGAACAGCTGGGAGCACAGCCGCTCTCAGGAAAAATCCTGGGGTGAAGGCCCGGGAAGAAAGAAGGAAGAACCATGTGCCAGCGCGTTACCTGCCCCAAGTGCGGCAAGCCCACCTGGGCCGGCTGCGGCAACCACATCGAGCAGGCCCTCGCCGGCGTTCCCGAATCGGAGCGCTGCCAGGGCCACGCGAAGGAGGGCGGCTCCTTCCTGTCGAGGCTCTTTGGCTAAGCCGGGGCGCGATAGAAGTCCGGGCAGTTTAAAAACACTGGACGATTCCGGGGCGATCTCCTCAAATAAGAAGATCGCCCCGGAATCGTCCAAAAAATTTCACTCCGGCTTCGCGCCGGGGTGCCTTAGCCGATGCCGATCAGCTGCATTGAGTCATAGTGCAGCGACCTGCCCATGAACTCGGCGGCGAGGATGAGCACGAACGCCGCGCTCACCACCCAGGTCAGCGTGGCCGGCTTCTCAAGCGTGGCCAAGGAGGCGTACTTGAACGCCGCGAAGCCCACGCCCACGGCGCCCAGGCCGAGCAGCACCAGGCGCATCCAGAAGAACGCGCCGGAGAACGCCGCCGCGGAGATGGCCGCCGCCGGCTCGGGGTGGGTGGCCAAGTGCTGCACGTGTGCCACGTAGGAGATGAGGATCCCCACCGCCACCAGGGCGACCAGGGCCATGCAGGCTTTGACGATCTGGGTGGTGAGCTTCCATTCCTTGTCCGTGGCGGGAGCATGAATCTCGGCCAGGTTGCGGTCGATGCCGAGGCGGGTCTGCCAGGCGGGCGGCGTCGTCGTGCGAGACGGAACCGCAACCGGGCCGCGCTCGGTGGCGGGCGTGCGCTGCCGGATCGCCGTCATTGCAACGAGGGACACGACGACGGCGGCCGCGCCCAACATCAACGTGGTGGCGAAGAACTGGAACGGGACAACCCAGGTGTTCCACGCCGGGACGGTGACGAGCGAGGAGTAGATCATCGACATCGACCACACGAGCCCGATACCGACCAGGCCCGTCACCATGCCGAGCGCAATGCGCGCCTTGGCCGGGCCGACCCGGAACCACTGCAGGAGGGCAAAGAGGAAGCCCAGCCCGGCGAAGCCGACGCCGAACACGATCTCGCGGCTCAGCCACGATGAGCCCACGTGGCGGAAAACGTTGAGGGTGTGGGTGACGTCGTTCATGTGGAACATGGAGGCGACCAGGCCGAACACCATCACCGGGCCGATCACATACAGGATCGGGGTGGTGAGACGGTCGGTGGTGCGCTCGTCGGTGGTGGCGGTGAGCCAGAGCTGGATCGCACCGAGCACGAGGAACATTCCCACGCACAGCTGGGCCACCACGGTGAAGATAATCATGGGTAATTCGTGGAGGTTCATCAGATCTCCTTGGGGTTGAGGATCTCGCCGTTGGCGGAGTTCCACGGCTGGGCGTCCTTGTGCGGGTGGATGACCAGGCGCGGCTTGGTGATCGAGGGGTCGGGGAGCGGGGCGA
>NZ_KV793236.1:0-21379 GCF_001808405.1 Trueperella sp. HMSC08B05
CGCGACGGCGTAACCGGACGATCCATCACCACGCACTGCCCAGGCTCAGGCTCCGGCTCGGGATCAGGTCCGGGCTCCGGCGCCTTCACCGTGAAGTCCCACGACTTTTCCGCATCCGCGGCCAGCTCAAAGCCCTCCGCGGGCTCGGCCGTCACCGTCACAGTCTGGCCAGGCTTCACCTCAACAGTTCCGGTGACCTCCCGATCGCCGACCTTGTAAACCACACCCTCAACGGTCGGGATCGTGACCATACCGGCGCCATCCATAGTCGGCGCCTTCGGGGTTACCGGCGCCTCGGGCTCGACATTCTCAAGAACCTTGAGGCTGATCTTGATCGGGTCGTGATCCGACGAGCGGAACGCCGTGGTGTCGTAGAGCTCCTTGTACTTGACGTTGTAGTTGTAGCGCGAGTACTCAAAGGCGAGCGGCTCGTCCGCGTTGATGTCCCAGATGTCGCCGCCGACCACAAGGTCAAGAGCCATCTGGTTCGCCAGCACGTGATCGAGCGAGCCCTGGTAAGCCGAGAACTGGTAGGTCTGCTTCTCCGGAGCGAACTTAGGAGCAAGATCGGTGTAACCCTTATCGGCCATCGCAAGGATCGGATCCTCAGCCGAGTAGGCGTTGAAGTCTCCGAGCAGGAAGATCGGCTTGCCAGCGAACTCCTTCTCCACCCACGCAAGTAGGGCCTGGGCCTGCTTCACGCGCAACTTGTTGTTGTTGCCCTGGTAGACATCGGTATCGGACTTATCCGAGAGGCTGCCCTTCGACTTGAAGTGGTTCGCGACAGCCACGAAAGACTTGCCCGATGTCTTGCCATTGGCATCGAGAGCCTGGAACTCCTGCGCGAGCGGCTCACGGGCCTTACCGGTGAAGTCCGCGCTCCCGATCAGGATCTTGGACGCGCCCACCGGCTCAACCTTCGCAGGCTGGTAGATGAACGCCAGACGGATTGCGTCCTCGCTAGCCGGAACCTGCTCCGGCGACTTCACGGCCGCCCACTTATCCGTACCTGCGCCCTTGTTCAACTCGGCAACCAGGGTATCGAGCGCGGCGTCGCGATCCTTGTTGAACTTCTTGGAATTCTCAATCTCCTCGAGGCCAACCACGCTCGCGTCGAGCTGGTTGATCGCGGTGACAATCTTGTCCTGCTGGCGCTTGAGGTTCACGGCATCGGCCGCGCCGCGGGCATCACAGCCGTTAGCGGTAATGAGATTGCCCGCGCGATCCTGGTAACCCTTGCAGTTCAGCTGGTCGCCCGTGGTGATGAAGTAGTTCAGCACGTTGAAGGTGGCCAGCGACACGTCGCCCAGGTTCTCCGGCGCAGAGGGCCGTTCGTTGTTGGAGAAGGACACCCAGTTGACCGAGTTGTCCTTGAAGCTATCCTCCGCACCCTCAACGTTGACCGGCTCGGTGGGCTGAATCTTCCAGGTGTTGTCGCGGTAATCGATGATCATCGGCTGCAGGAAGTTCACCTGCGCGCCGGCGCGTGCCGGGTTCTTCACATCGAGGTACGCCACCGGGATGCGGTGGTTCGCGTACTTGAAGTTAACCAGATCGAAGGAGATGCCGTCGTCGAGGTTGATCAGCTTAGACTCATTGTCCTCATTGAGAGCAGCGATCTCAGTCGGGTTCTTCGCCGGGTTGTATAGATCCGAGGGCTGACGCAGAGGTTTATCCCCCGGGGTCAGGCCGAGCTCGCCCCAACGCGCCGTGAAGATCGTCTTGTTCTTGCTCGTATTGTTCTGCAGGTAGTTGTTCGTGATCGTCATCGGGGCCTTGATATCAACCAGCATGCCCTCGTACTTCTCACGAGCCTCATTCCCCACAGGGAACTCGTTCAGCACCACCGGCTTCGTATCCACGACGCCGTCCTTCGCCATCTTCTCCACGGCGGTGAGGTCCTTGAGCTGCGTCAGACCATAGTACTCGGCGGCCGTGCCCGTCACGCGCACGAAGTCGCCCTTGGCCAGGGTCTTGGAGAACTTCAAGCCGGCGTCGAACACGAAAATACCGTGCGAGGCGTTGCCGTCATGGGTGCCACCCGTACCCTGCGTCTGCATGTAGAAGCCACTGAAGCCGCCCGTGGTGTAGAGCGCCGTAACGACGCCCTCCGTGGTCACGGTCTTACCCTCCAGCGGGGTCTTGTCACCCGTGCCCTGGATGTCCGCAATCGCTACGACGTTGCCAGGTTGTGGCTCAGGCTGCGGATCCGGGTCGGGTTCAGGATCCGGGTCCGGATCAGGATCGAGCGCGCCCGAGCCGTTCATAGTGTGCTTGCCCAGGTCGGAGATGTCGTCAATCCCCTTCGCGTTCCATTCGACGGTCACGTCGAAGGCGTCGTTCGGGTTCGTGTCTCCAGCAGTCACATTCGGCTTGCGGATCAGAGTCTTGTTCTCGCCGAACTTCGCGGTGTCACCAATCTGGCCGAGCGAGTCGACCACCTGGTCGCCCTTCTTGAGCACGAGCACGTCATCGCCGTTGAAGTTAGTGACGCTGCTCGTCAGCACGGCCATCGAGCCATGGATCTTGGCCTGCGAGTTGGCGAGGATGAACGTGGCACCCGGCGCAAGCGTGGAGGACAGCGCTTGCGGGTTCTTCGTGGTGGTGGCACCGTTCGTGTACAGCTCCATGGTGTACTGGCTGAGGTCAATCTCGGCATCCGTGCCGTTGTACAGCTCGATGTACTTGTTGTTGCTTGACCCCTCAACATATTCACTGATGATGAGGTCGGTCGCGCCCGTGGAGTCCGCCTGCGCTGGCAGCGTGGCCAGCGGCAGGGCAAGCACAGTAGCGGCGAGGGCCGCGACTAGAGTGTTTCTGCGTTTCACAGTTTTCCCTTCGTGTGATGTTCAAACGTAATTGCACGCCTTAATCGCAACAATACTTGCCGGGTCCGACAAAAAAGTGTCCGCTTGGTTAACATCCTTGTTCACCTTGGCGTCTAACAACCATACATCCTCACACACGAACTATAAGATGGAATAAGGGAGGACTTTTATGGAAGAATTCCGGCGCGGCGCCATCATCATTGGTGCAGGTCTCATGGGTATTTCGCTCGCTGAGCGTTTTTTCGAAATCGGCACGACGCCGTGGGTCGCCGCGCGTCGTCCGGCCACCGAGCTCGCCGCCACGCTGGGGGCGCAGGCCCGCGCGATCGACGTCGTTGACATCAAAAATCTTCCCGCCAAGGCGCCCATTTTCCTCGCCGTGCCACTGTCCGCACTGGAGACGATCCCGGCCGAGGCGCTGGACGGGAGGCTGGCGATCGACGTCGGGAACTATTGGCCGCGCCTCGACGCCGCGAGCCGGTTTGCGCGCGAGCCGCGGGCGTCGAGCCTGATCACGCAGGAGTTATTCCCCGCCGCGCGCGTGGTCAAGACGCTCAACCACCTAGCGTATTCGGACCTCGCCTTCGACGCGCGCCCTCACTCCACCGGCTACCGCCGCGGGCAGTGTGTTGCCGCCGACGACGTCGAAGCCCGGCTTGCGGCCGCACGGATCGTTGACGCGCTGGGATTTGCGCCGGTAGACGCCGGGCCGTTGGCGAACGGGCGGCTGTTTGGGCCGGGCACGCAGATTTTCAACGGCGGATGGCGAACGGCCGAGCAACTAGCGCGCATTGTGCGCAGGCTCGGGGACTACCCGGCCGAACCGTTTGCCTTGGATTAGTGCGGGAAAAGGGGGGCGGCAGAAAAAGTGTCGGAGGGGCGTTTTAGGATGAGGGCATGACGATTTTTGATTCGATGGAACAGTTCATTGCGCAGCCTCGCGTGACCTCGCTTGCCACGCGGCACGGGCGCACGGTCGCCACCGTGGCGCGGCTGGCGAAAAAGAAGGATAAGTATGTCTCCACGCTGGTGGAGATCACGGGCGGCGCGCCGCGCACGCTCACCCGCTCGGTCAAGGGCGAGGGCCTGATGGCGATCGGCGAGCGCGGGGAGGTGTACTTCACCTCCGGCCGGGATGATGATCGCGGCGAAGGCGAATCGAACGCGCTGTGGATGCTACCGCCAAGCGGCGAGGCGCGGGTGGTGCTGCGCACGCCCGGCTCGATCGGCTCGGTGACGGCCGAGGGCGGCAAGCTGCTGCTGACGGTCAACGTGTTCCCGGGGCACTCGCTGGAGGAGGATGCGAAGCTCGTGGCCGAGCGCAAGGAACGCGGGGTCAGCGCCATCCTCCATGAGGCCTTCCCCGTGCGATTCTGGGATCACGACCTCGGGCCGGCCTACCCCCAGCTGTTCGTGGCGGACGCGCCGGAGCTGGAGGACTTCTCGGTGGAGGGCCCGGAGGGCGGCGTGCCGGATGGCGCCGCGGCTGAGGGTGTGTCCGGAGATCACGGTGCGAGTGGTGAACACGGCGCGGCTGGTGAGGCCGGAGACGCGGCCGGTGGCGAGTCGAAGCTGCCCACCTCGGAGGTGAAGCTTCGGCACGTACCCACGCCGGCGGGCCGGCTGGCGGGCGTGGCGTTCTCGCCTGATGGTGCGCGGGCGCTGGTAACGATCAGTCAGACGGTGAAGGATTCCACCGAGCAGGTCTTCTCGGTGTGGGAGGTGGAGCTGGCCTCGGGTGAGGCGCGGGAGGTGGCGATTGCCCCGCGCGAGCGGGAGGACGTGCCCGATTACCGCTCCTATTCGGCGGGCAGCTACTCGCCGGAGGGGACGCGGGCCGTGGTTTTCGTGGAGTCGGGAAACGTGGACGGTCAGCCGTTGCAATCCTGGGCAGAGGTCTGGGACCGGGGCAGCGGCCAGCGCACCCGGGTTGAGTTCGGCGACTGGCCGAGCGAGGTGGCGTGGCTGAGCGAGTCCGCCTTCGTGCTCGGCGCCCCGCGCAGGGGCCGGCAGTCGTTGTACGTGGTGGATCTGGAGAAGGGCACGGCCTCGCTCCTGACGCATGACGACTTCGCGTACACGAACGTGGGCGTGCGGGAGGGCACGATCTACGCGCTGCGTTCGGCGATCAACCAGCCGCCCTGCCCGGTTAGCGTGGCACTCGACAGCACGGTTAAGGAGCTCGCGCCGCTGACGCCGGCGGTCCAGGCGCCGGGCCGGCTCGATGAGGTGACGGCCCACGGCGAGGACGGCACGGAAGTGCGCGCCTGGCTCTGGTTGCCGGAGGGCGCCAGTGCGGAGGCGCCGGCTCCCCTGCTCGTCTTCGTGCATGGTGGCCCATGGGGCACGTGGAATGACTGGACGTGGCGCTGGAACCCGGGCCCATTCGCGGCGAAGGGCTACGCGGTGCTCCTGCCGGACCCGGCGATTTCCACGGGGTATGGCCAGCACATGATCGACCGCGGCAACGACGCAATCGGCGACGCACCCTACACCGACATCCTCGCACTCGTGGATGCCGCCGAGGCCCGGGCGGATATCTCGGGTGAGCGCACGGCGCTACTCGGCGGCTCATACGGCGGATACATGGCCAACTGGATGGCCGGGCAGACAGGCACCCGCTTCTCTTGCATCATCAGCCACGCCTCGCTGTGGAATGTGGGCCAGATGGCCGGCACCACCGATAACGGCGGATGGTACGAGTGGATGATGCCCACACAGGAGGCGATCTACTCCCCGCACCGCTTCGCGGAGCAAATCGAGGTGCCGATGCTCGTCATCCACGGGGATCGCGACTACCGCGTGCCGATCGGGCAGAGCCACGCCCTGTGGCAGGCGCTGAACCGGGTGGCGAAGGTGCGCGGGCACAAGTTCCTCTACTTCCCGGATGAGAACCACTGGGTGCTCAAGCCTTCCAACTCGCTGGTGTGGTACCAGACCGTGATGGCGTTCGTGGATCAGCACGTGCTCGGCAAGGAGTGGCACGCACCCGAGCTGCTCGGGTAGGTCAGGCGCGACTTGTCGGCGCCGGCTCTGGCGCGGGTAGCATGCCCGGCCTGAGTTGGAGTCCCGCACGGGCACGGCTGGGGCCACTAAGATAAGAGGGGGGGAAGGAATGGGTGATTGAACGTGGAAAGGCGAATCTTCGCACACCGTGGGTTGAGCGGGCTCGCGCCCGAGAACACGATGGCGGCGTTCAAGGCGGCCGCCGATCGGGGGTTGACCTGGCTCGAGACCGATGTGGACATCCTTGGGGACGGCACGCCGATCCTCATTCATGACACAGCGCTGGATCGGACAACCAACCGCTCCGGCTCGTACTACGGGCTCGCCAAGGCCGACCTTGCCGAGGTCGACGCCGGCTCCTGGTTCTCCCCCGAGTTCGCCAGGGAGCCGATCCCCACGCTGCGCGAACTGGTCGACTTCATGAACGGCACCGGCATAAACGCCAACATCGAGCTGAAGTCGAACGAGGCCGGCGCCCAGATGAGCCACCTGCTGGTGGACAACGTGCTTGCGGAGCTCGATCGACTCGACGGCCCGAAGCTCATCATCTCGTCCTTCAACCACCTGCTGTTGCGGGAGGTCAAGACGAAGGCGCCCCACCTCTCCATCGGCGCACTGTTCGTGAGAGAGAACCTCTGGCCGGACTGGCGCTCGGTGCTCGAGCTCCTCGAGGCCGACCACATCCACCCCGACTCCCGCGGCCTCACCCGCGAGATGGTCCGCGCCTTCCGTGACGCTGGCTACGGGGTGAACGTGTGGACGGTCAACAGCCCGGCCCGCGCCAACGAACTGTTCAACTGGGGAGTCACAGGCGTGTTCTCGGACGTCCCGCACACCCTCCCCGCCGGGCAAGTTCCCCGGGCGCCCCAGGCGGCCCAGGCCAATTAAGATTTCTTGGACGCATTCGGGGCGATCTTGTCATATGCGAAGATAGGCCCAGAATCGTCCAGATATCTTTAATCGCTGGCGGGCCCAGCACCAAAGGTTGGCGGGCCCGGAACCCAGGGCCGGCGCCCAAGGCCCGCACTAGTCCCAGCCGCCGAAGCGCCGGGGCACGGCGATGCGGCGCTCGGTGTCCCACGGGCGTGACCACCCGGCCACGACCAGCAGGCCATCCAGCAGCATGGCGGTGAAGCCCCAGATCACGAGGTCGCCCACCTGGAAGGCCGCCCCGCCATACTCGCGGCCGGCCGCCGCCCGGTGCCAGCTACCGCGGTTGGCGGGGTCGGCAAGGTCGGCCACCTTCACCAGGTGGATCGCCTCCACCTCGGCAGGGCTCGCCACCGGCTCAAGCGTCAGCGCCGAGTCCCACACGCCTACCACGGGCGTTACCGAGAAAGAGGTCACGGGCAGGGAGCTCGCCGGCAGCTGGCCCCACACCTGCACGCCCTCGCCAGGGATCGCACACTCCTCCCAGGCCTCGCGCAGCGCGGCCTGCACCTCGCTCTCCCCCGGGTCCATGCTCCCGCCCGGGAAGCTCACTTGACCTGCGTGTTTGCGCATGTGGGCGGCGCGTTGAGTGAGAAGAACGGCCGGGTCGTCCGCCGCGTCGAGCAGGATGAGCACGGCCGCCCGGCGCATGCCCTTCCCGGGTAGCGGGTGCCCCGCGTCCACAATCGGATCCAGCTCAGCCGCGAGCGCCGACCGCAGCCGGCCGGCCGTCAGTATCTCGCGCCCGGCCGCACGGCCAAGTTCGCGCCCACGCGCTTGCACAATTGCGTCGCCAGGTTTGCGCCCCGGCTCACGCCCAGCCTCCCCCGGCATTCCGGCCAGCCAACCCACGGGCATCTCGCCCACGGGTTAGAACAGCCCCTGCGGGACGAGGTAGCGCGGGCGCCAGAGCACCACGTCGTTGCCGGCGACCATTCGCTCGCGCTCCATCTGCTCGCGCAGCGCCGAGCGCAGGTCTTCGAAGCGTTCGGCCATGAGCACGTCGCCGGACGGGTCCGCGGCGAACACCCTGTTCAGGCGGGAGTCGCGGCGGGTCAGCTCGTCGCGCAGCAGCTCGAGGGCGGCCCGCATCCGGGCGTTCTCCCGCTCGAGCCGCTCCCGCGCCCGCTCCGCCTTCTCCAGCCGTGCCTGCAACTCAAAAATCTTCGCGATGCCGGCCAGGCTCACGCCCTCCTCCTGGGACAGGCGCTGAATCTCGACCAGCTTCTCGACGTCGGCCAGCGAGTATCGCCGGCCCCCGCCTCGCGTGCGGTGAGCGGTGACAAGCCCCATCCGGTCATACTGGCGCACCGTCTGGGCGTGCATTCCCGCCAGCTCCGCAGCCACCGTCACCGACAAAATGGGTGCCGACTTCGATACCTTCGCCATCACTCACCTCCTTGACTCTCGGCCCGCCGACCTCCCGGCAGGCCTCCCTTAAATCCTAGCCATCTGATCGAACTCGCGCCGCGGATCGGCGTCGGCGGTCACGTCGCGGAACTGTTCCACGGCGGCCCGCGCTTCGTCCGAGAGCCGCTTCGGCACCACGACCTTCAGGCGCACGTACATGTCGCCCTTCGCCCCGTGGTGGGAGGCGAGCCCCTTCCCGCGCACGCGCATCACCTTGTCCGAGCTGGAGCCGGCCGGCACCTTGACCTTGACCTGCTTGCCCTCGAGCGTGGGCACCTCGATCGTGGCGCCCAGCGCCGCCTCATCGAACGAGACAGGCACGTTGACGTACACGTCCCGCCCGTCCAGATCGTAGACCGGGTGCGGCTCCACGGTGACCTTGACCAGCACGTCCCCGCGCTCGCCACCGTTTTGCCCCTGGCCGCCCTTGCCCTTGATGCGGATCTTTTGGCCGTTCGCGATCCCCGCGGGGATCTTCGCGGTCACCTTCTCCCCGCCGCTCGTCACGGTGACGGTGGTGCCGTCTACCGCATGACGTAACGGGATCGAAATCGACGTCTCCACGTCGGCGCCACGCTCCGGGCGGCGTCGTGAACCGAAGAACCCGAAGCCTCCCTGGCCGTTTGCCTGCGGCGCGCCCTGGCCGAACATCTGCGACAGGATGTCCTCAAAGCCCGGATTCGCCCCATTCGCGGTGAACCGCACGTTGCCGCCGCCGAAGTTCGAAAAGATGTCCTCGAACCCGCCGGCGCCCGGTGAGAATCGCGCGCCGCCGCCGGCCATCGAACGGATCGCGTCATACTGCTTGCGGTCCTCCGCATTCGACAGCACCTGGTACGCCTCGGAGGCGGCCTTGAACTTCTCCTCCGCCGCCTTGTCGCCCGGGTTGCGATCCGGGTGGTACTTGCGTGCGTACGTGTTGTAGGCCTTCTTGATTTCGGCTTCGGTCGCGTCCTTCTTCAGCCCCAGCGCCGCGTAAAAATCCTTCGACATCCAATCCTGACTAGCTGCCATTCTTCACCTCCTTGCCTTCCGTCACTGTTCGTCTTCTACTCCGGGCTCACGACGCCGACCCGCGCCGGCCGCACAACCTTCTCGCCCTGCTTGTAGCCGGGTTGGATGATGTGGGCGACCTGCTGGACCTCCACATCCGCCGACGTGGTGTTCATCAGCGCCTCGTGATGCTCGGGGTCGAACTCGTCGCCCGGTTCGCCGTAGCGTTCGAGCCCAAAGTTCGTCTGTAGCGTCTGCTCGAGCTTGTCCACCACCGCGCCGGCGGGCCCCGTGAGGTCCCCGTGCTGGCGGGCGAGGGCGGCGTCGTCGAGCACGGACAGCAGCGTGTCGATCACCTTCGTGATCCCCGCCTCGTACTGCACGCGCGCCTCCGCCTTCGAGCGCTTGACGTACCCGTTGTATTCCTGGCCGAGGTTGTACAGGTCGGCCTTGCGGCGCGCCAGCTCCTCCTCCAGTTCGGCCACGCGCAGCAGCGCCTGGTCCAGTTCGGACAGCTCGCCAACGACGTCGGTCTGCCCGGTTGCGTCCTCGCCCGCGCCCGTGGCGGGCTGGGTGGTGTCCTGCTCGGGCGCCGCCTGATCGGGGGCCTGGGCGACGTCGTTCATCTGCTCATCGGGCTGGCCACCGAAATCCTCGTTCGTCATGCCCATTCCTTTCTCCGAATGCCTGTACGGACAAGGGGCGGCGTAACACGCCGCGCCCTTCAGCCCGCGTTAGTTCTTGGAATCCTCGTCGTCAACGATCTCGGCGTCGACCACGTCATCCTCGGCATCACGAGCCGCGTTCGCCGCATCCGTCCAGCCCTCAGCGCCGGGGGCGCCTTCCTGCTGGGCCTGGGCGTAGAGCGCCTCGCCGATCTTCTGAGCCTTCGTGTTCAGCTCCTCCTGGGCGGACTTGATCGCCTCGACGTCGTCACCCTTGAGGGCCTCCTTGACCGCCTCGGCAGCGGCGCGGACCTCGCTGGTCACGGAATCGTCGAGCTTGTCCTTGTTCTCATCGAGGAGCTTCTCGATCGAGTAGGACTGCTGCTCCGCGGAGTTGCGGACCTCGGCCTCCTCCTTGCGCTTGGCGTCCTCGGCCGCGTTCTCCTCGGCCTCCTTCACCATGCGCTCGATGTCCTCCTTCGACAGGGCCGAGCCGCCCGTGATCGTGACGGACTGTTCCTTGCCCGTGCCGCGATCCTTCGCGGAGACGTGGACAATGCCGTTCGCGTCAATATCGAAGGTGACCTCGATCTGCGGGATGCCGCGCGGGGCCGGCGCAATGCCGGACAGCTCGAACGTGCCAAGCAGCTTGTTGTCACGCGCGAAGGTGCGCTCGCCCTGGTAGACCTGGATGAGCACCGACGGCTGGTTGTCCTCAGCGGTGGAGAAGACCTCCGAACGCTTGGTGGGGATCGCCGTGTTGCGCTCGATGAGCTTGGTCATCACGCCACCCTTGGTCTCGATGCCGAGCGACAGCGGGGTGACGTCGATGAGCAGGACGTCCGTGCGGTCGCCCGTGATGACGCCGGCCTGCAGGGCAGCGCCCACGGCCACGACCTCGTCCGGATTCACGCTCTTGTTCGGCTCGCGCCCGCCCGTCAGCTCCTTGACCACCTCGGTCACGGCCGGCATACGGGTAGAACCGCCGACCATCACCACGTGATCGATCTCCGACAGCTTGATGCCCGCATCCTCGATGACCTTCTTGAACGGTGCCTTCGTGCGCTCGAGCAGATCGCGCGTCATGTCCTCAAACTTGGCGCGGGTGAGCGTCTCATCCAGGTGGATCGGGCCGTTCTCAGACATCGACAGGTACTGCAGCGAAATGTTCGTGGAGGTTGCCGACGACAGCTCCTTCTTCGCCTGCTCAGCGGCCTCCTTGAGACGCTGGACTGCCACCTTGTCCTTCGACAGGTCCACGCCGTAAGCGTTCTTCGTCTGCGACACCAGCCAGTCCACAATGCGCTGATCCCAGTCATCGCCACCGAGCTTGTTGTCGCCCGAGGTGGCGCGGACCTGGATGATCGAGAAATCGTCGTCATCCTTGCCGACCTCCAGCAGCGACACGTCGAACGTACCGCCGCCCAGGTCGAAGACGAGGATCATCTCATCTTCCTTGCCCTTCTCCAGGCCGTAGGCGAGCGCCGCCGCCGTGGGCTCATTGACAATGCGCTGGACGTTGAGGCCGGCGATCTGGCCCGCGTCCTTCGTGGCCTGACGCTGCGCGTCATTGAAGTAGGCCGGGACCGTGATAACGGCGTCCGTGACCGGCTCGCCCAAGTACGTCTCCGCATCCTTCTTCAGCTTCTGCAGGATGTAGGCCGAGATCTGCTGGGGGGTGTAGGACTTGTCGTCAATTGCGACCTTCCACGACGAATCGCCCATGTGGCGCTTGACCGACAAAACCGTGCGGTCCGGGTTAGCGACAGCCTGGCGCTTGGCGATCTCACCAACCAGCACCTCGCCCGTCTTCGAAAAACCCACCACCGACGGGGTGGTCCGCATGCCCTCCGCGTTCGCGATAACCGTGGGCTCGCCACCCTCAAGGACAGCGACCACGGAATTGGTGGTACCAAGATCAATACCAACTGCACGTGCCATGTGTAACTCCTTCTTTCGGATTCGGGCCCGCAGCCCGCAACCCCTTCTATGTTTTGTTCCGAATACAGGATAAGGCGCTCGAGAAAGTTTCGTCAATACCTGTGACTATTTCTTGAGTCACTTCCGCTCAACTTTGGGGAGCGGGGCAAGGGTGGGTTCCGACGACGCCGGAACCGTGACTTCGCGCCAACCTTGCGTCGATCCTGGAGCGGCCGGGCAGGGTGGGGCGAGGCGTGACTGGAAGGCACGGCGGCGAGTGCGCGGACGGCGTCGTCCGAAAACTGAGATCTCGCCGGCCAGGGGATGAGAAGGAGCGGGGAGCGCGGGCATTGCCGGTAAACTGAGGTGAACTGGCTGAACCACGCCGAAAGGTGCGCACATGGACTTCACACTCGACAACGCGGCGAAGATGGCGAGGGCCGCGGTGACGGCGTCGTCGGCGTTTGGCTATGAGCGGATCGCGCGGCCACTCCTGTTTCGCAAGGACCCCGAGGAGATCCATGACCTCATGATGCGGGCGCTGGGGGCGTCGGGCGGGCTGCTTGGGAGCTTCGGCGCGCAGATCTCCGCCAACCTGCCCGTGCTGCGCGTGCCGACCAAGCCCGTGCGCGCAGGCGGTGTGGAGTTCCGCCACCCCGTGCTACTCGCCGCCGGCCTGGACAAGACGGGCGAGGCGGCGCGGATGTGGTCGGCGCTCGGGGTCGCCGGCGCGGAGCTCGGCACCTTCACACCGCACCCACAGCCCGGCAACCCCGAACCGCGCATGTTCCGCATGCCACAAGACCAGGCAATCATCAACCGGATGGGCTTCAACAACCCGGGCGCAGCGGCCGGCGCCGGGCGGCTGCGCGCGTGGGGCGTGAAGCGCGGGAACTACGCGCTCGGCCTGCGGATCGGCATGAGCATCGGCAAGAACAAGACCACGCCGAACGAGGACTTCATCACCGACTACGTCGACTGCCTGCGCGAAGTGGCCGACGTGGCTGACTACGTGGCGATCAATGTCTCCAGCCCCAACACCCCCGGGCTGCGCGACCTGCAGGACCCGGCCGCACTACGCGACCTACTCCAGGCACTCAACGAGGTGCGGGCCGGCGACCGGCTGCCGCTGTGGCTCAAGATCGCCCCCGACATGGGGTGGCTCGAGATCGATGGCGTGCTAGGCGTGGCCGAGGAGATGGGCGTGGACGCGCTCATCGCCACCAACACCACCAACGCCCGGCCCGCCGGCCTACGCTCCTCCGCGGCCGCCGAGACGGGCGGACTGTCCGGCGCGCCGCTCACCCGGCGCTCCCTGCAGGTGATCCGGTACGTGGCTGAGCACTCGGGCGTCGACGTCGTGGGATCGGGCGGAATCATGACCGCCGCCGACGCAGCCGCCGCCCTCGACGCCGGCGCCAAAGCCATCCAGCTCTACACCGGGTTCATCTACCGCGGACCGGCCCTCATCAGGGAGATCGCGGCGCTCTAAGGCCGGGCGCACTGGGCCGGCGGACCGGGGCGCCGCCGGGCCGGATTTGAATTCACTGGACGATTCCGGGCCGATCTTCTTATATGAGGAGATCGGCCCGGAATCGTCCAAAATATTACAATCGTCCCGCGAAGGGACGTTTTCGGCAGGTACAACCGGGTACCGGCCGGCTACAGCCGGCGGCTGCCCGGCGAATCCAGCTCCTCGCCCGCCGCGCACAGCCCGCACTCCTCCGGCGCCCACGATTCCGTGGGTAGGGAGAGCAGCGGGTAGAAGGGCGCGGTAAACTTGCGTTCGGTCTTGCGGTCGATGAGCGCGACCACGCCCACCACCTCGGCGCCCGCCGCCTCCACGAGCGCCACGACCTCAGCCACGGACCCGCCGGTGGTGACCACGTCCTCCACCACGAGCACGCGCGCCCCGCGCGGGATCTCGAAGGAGCGCCGAAGCTGCATCGCGCCGTCCACCCGCTCGGTGAACACGAAGCGCTTGTGCAGGGCGAGCGCCACCGCGAAGCCGAACAGCATGCCGCCCACGGCCGGCGAGGCCACTATGTCGACCTCCACGTCCAGCCGCCGCACCGCCTCCTGCGCGAGCGCGGCCGTCACGTCCGGCGATTCGAGCACCCGCGCACACTGAATGTACGTGTCGGAGTGCCGTCCGCTCGTCAGCGCGAAGTGCCCGTGCCGGATCGCTTCGGTTTCGCGCACGCGCGCCAGAATCTCATCGTTAGTGAGCATTGTTCCCCCTGATATCTGCGGCGATTGCCTCAAATGCCGCCGCCGGGTCCGCGGCCTGCGTGATCGGCCTTCCGACCACCACGTGGCTCGCCCCATCCTTGACCGCCGCGCCGGGCGTAGCCACGCGCGACTGATCGCCGACGTCCGCGCCAGCCGGCCGCACCCCGGGCGTGACGATAAGCGCCTCGGGGCCGAGCACGCCGCGCAGGTCGCCCGCTTCCAGCGGTGAGCAGATGACGCCGTCCGCCCCCGCCGCATAAGAGGCTCGCGCGAGTTCGCGCACCTGGTCCGGCAGGGCCCGCCCCACGCCGATCTGTTCCAAACCGGCGGCGTCCATCGAAGTCAGCACGGTGACAGCCAGAATCTTCGTGGGGGCACCCACGCGGGTCAGGCCTTCACGGGCGGCGGCGACCATGTCGGCGCCGCCCGCGCCGTGCACGGTGAGCAGGTCCGCGCCGAGCTCCCCGAGCACGGCGCTGGCCTCGCGCACCTGGTGTGGGATGTCGTGGAGCTTGAGGTCCAGGAAAACGTGGAATCCGCGTGCCTTCAGCTCGGTCACAATGCGCGGCCCGGCCGCGTAGAACAGGGTCATGCCCACCTTGAGCCACGCCCCGCGCGGGAGCATGTCCGCGAGCGCGAGCGCCTCGCCTTCAGGCAGGTCGAGGGCCACGATGACGCGCCCGGCCGCCCCGGCCATATCCCCGTCTCCCGCAGCCCCAGCCACGCCGCCAGCCATCTCGCTCACTTGGCCACCGCCCCCTCGCGGTAGGTGAACTCCCCACGGAGCATGGTGCCCCACACCTCGCCGTGGAGCACGCGCCCCCAGAACCCGGAGTTCGCCGACTTTGAGGCCAAATGCTCCCGGTCCACCGGCGTGGTCCCTTCGGGGTCGAACACGCACAGGTTGGCTTCGGCCCCGGCTTCGATCTTTTGGGGTGCGAGCCGCAGGATCTCGCGCGGGCTCGCCACCATGAGCTCGACCACGCGGTCCCACCCGATCCGCCCGGGCTGCACGAGCCCGGTGAACACGGCCGGAAGCGAGGTCTCCAGCCCGATCATCCCGAAGGGCGCGTTTTCGAACTCGAGGTCCTTCTCATGCGCAGCATGCGGGGCATGGTCGGTGGCGATCACGTCGATCGTCCCGTCCACCACGGCCTGGGCCAGCGCCTCCGCGTCAGCGTGGGCGCGCAGCGGCGGGTTGACCTTCAGGTACGTTTCGTATTCGGTGGTGATGTCGTCCTCGGTGAGGAATAGGTGGTGCGGTGTCGCCTCGGCGGTCACATCCAGCCCGGCGGCCTTCGCCTCACGCACGACCTCCACCCCGGGCGCCGTGGAGATGTGGGCCACGTGCATGCGCCCGCCGGTCAGCCTCACCAGCTCGACGTCGCGCAAGATCTGCACCACTTCCCCTTGGGCAGGCCAGCCGGCGAGCCCCAGCCGCGTAGAGACCACGCCCTCGTTCACGACGCCGCTACCGACCACCGCATCATCCTGCGAGTGCGTGATGATCGGCCGGTCCCACACCTTGGCGTAGTCGAGCGCGAGCCGCATGAGCCCGCCGTGCTGGATGCCGTGCCCGTCGTCGGAGAAGGCGACCGCGCCGGCCTCGGCCATCTCGCCCATCTCGGCGAGCTCCTTGCCTTCGAGCCCCTTCGTCACGGCACCGATCGGGAAGATGTCCACGAGCCCGACCTCCTCGCCACGCTCGATCTGCCTCTCGATCAGCTTGCCGTTGTCCACCACCGGCGTCGTGTTCGCCATGGTCGCCACCCCGGTGAAGCCGCCGCGGGCCGCCGCGCGCGAGCCGGTGAGGATATCTTCCTTGTGCTCCTGCCCGGGCTCGCGGAAGTGCACGTGCATGTCGAACAGTCCCGGCAGCACCACCTTGCCGCGCAGGTCCACCCGCTCGACTTCCGCCCATTCGCCAACGACGCCGACCGCGTCCGCCGCGTCCGAAGCTCCCGCCGCGTCCGATCCCTCGGCGTTCGCCGGCCCGTCGACGTCGACAACAATCGCCACGATCCGGCCGTCCCGGACGTAAATGTCGGCCACGGCGTCGAGCCCCACCTGGGGGTCCACGACCCGCGCACCCTGCAGAATCTTACGCATTGACCAGCTCCTTCGCGGCGATGGGGGACAGATCCTCGGCACAGTTCGCGAGGAGAAGTTCCATGATGGCCATCCGCACGGCCACGCCCGAGTTGACCTGGTTGAGCACGCGGGCCGGGATCGAGTCGGCCACCTCCTGCGTGATTTCCACGCCGCGGTTCATAGGGCCGGGGTGCATGATGACTGTGTGTGGGGCGAGCGCGGCCAGGCGCTGCGAGTTCATACCCCAGAAGCGGGCGTATTCGCGTAACGAGGGTAGGAGTTGCAGGCTGCCGAGCCGCTCGAGCTGGATGCGCAGGAGGTAGACGACGTCGGCGCCGTAGATCGCCTCGTCCACGCTAGCGGCCACTTCCACACCGAGCACGTCGGGGCGGGCGGGCAGGAAGGCGGGCGGGCCGGCCACCACCACGCTCGCGCCGAGCCGGCCGAGCACGCGGGCGAGCGAGCCGACCACGCGCGAGTGCGCGATGTCGCCCACGATCGCCACGCGCAGACCCGCGATCCGGCCGAAGTTGGCGCGCATGGTGTGCAGGTCGAGGAGGGCCTGGGTGGGGTGTTCGTGCTTGCCGTCGCCGGCGTTGATAACCGAGCCGCGGATGTTGCGGCGCACGATTTGGGGGCTGCCGGCGGCGCGCGCCCGGATGACCACCATGTCGGTGTCCATCGCGTCGAGGGTCTGCGCGGTGTCCACCAGCGACTCCCCCTTCGCGATCGAGGACGCCGAGCCGGAGATGTTGATGACGTCCGCGCCGAGCCGCTTGCCCGCGATCTCGAAGGAGGTGCGGGTGCGAGTGGAGGGCTCCAGGAAGAGGTTGACGATCGTCTGCCCGCGCAGGCTGCCGTGCTTCTTGGTGCCCGGCCCGGAGGCGTTGGCGGCGGCGTGCAGGTCGGCGCGGTCGAGGATCGTTTCGATGTCGGCGATGGACAGGTCGTCCATCGTCATCAGGTGGCGGGTAGACAGGATACTCATCGGGAAACCTCCACAACCTCAACCGAGGTCTGCTTGTCTGTGGGTTCGATCTTGACCACGACCTTGTCGGCCGCGTGCGTGGGCACGTTCTTGCCCACGAAGTCTGCGCGGATGGGTAGTTCGCGGTGCCCGCGATCCACCAGGACGGCCAGCCAGATGCGCGACGGGCGGCCGGCCGAGAGCAGCGCGTCCATCGCGGCGCGCGCGGTGCGGCCCGTGTAGAGGACGTCGTCGACCAGCACCGCCTTCTTTCCCGTTAGGTCCGGGATCACAACGCCGGCACCGCGGCCCGCGTCGTCACCTTCAGCCGCTCCGGGCGCGGGGCGCGCGGGCTGGGCGCTGGCCGGGCGGGCGTCGTCACGAAAATCGGTGATATCGAGGTGGACGACCGGGACCTCCACGCCCTCGATGCGCTTGATCATGGTGGCGAGGTGGCGGGCAATGGTGTCGCCGCGGTTGATGATGCCCACCAGCACCAGGCCGTCGGTGCCGCGCGTGGATTCGAGGATTTCGTGGGCGATGCGGATGAGGGAGCGGCCGATTGCCGGCGCGTCGAGCACGGTGGTCATTCCTTCTCCTTCCCTCGCGGAAAGAGAGCGCGGTGCCGCGCGTCGCTCAGGCACGCGTTGCCGCGGTGCCGCGCCCGTACCCCTGGCAGAAAAAAGCCCCGCCAGAAGGCAGGGCAGAAGCGAGGCGTCTTGCCGGTTCTCTGACCGCCTTAAAGACTACCCACAGCCTAGCCCGCCCCGCGGCACGTGTCGAGCCGCCGCGCCGTGGCACCACTTACAGCTTGCGGCCCCGGGCGCCGGCGGCGATGTCGGAAATGGCGCGCAGGCGGCGTAGCGACACCGTGCCATCATCCTGGAAGCGCGCCAGCTGCCAGGGCGGCGCGAGAGAGAGGTAGGTGTTGACCACCACGTCCGGGCTCTCCTTCATGTCCGTGCCAAGCCACGCCACCAGCACCGTGATGAGGTTGTACACCTGCTGGGTGGTGGCCATCGCCGTCCACAGGTTCGACACGGTTTCCTCGCGCAGGTGGGAGGTGAACTCGTCCACGTAGGCGTCGAAGATGAGGGCCAGACGGCGGGTAATGTGCCCGACCACCACCGGCTGATTCGGGGCGAACAGCGCGCTCAGGAACTCCCGGTGCTCGCGCAGCTCGGTTAGCATCCGCACGTAGGTCTCCCGCCAGCGCAGGAGGTAGTTCTCGTTCGGGGTGGCAACGGCGTCGATCAGCTCGTCAAGGTAGGGCTGCAGCACGTCGACCACCATGTCCGCAACGAACTGCGCCGGCGAATCCCCGTGCTGGTAGAAGGTAGTGCGCGACACCCCGGCCTCGCGCGTTAGCTCCGCCACCGTGATGGAATCCGCCGGCTTGGTCAGGGCAAGCCGGCGCGCCGCGTCACACAGCTGCCCGCGCACGCGCACGTACCGCGGGTCGTTGTTCATCTCCATCGTGCCTCCTGGCAGGAATTATACCGACGACGACACCCTGCCGCCCCGTCCCTTCGGCCCTGCCGCCCCGGCGCAGCCGCATATTAGAAACCAAACTATCACCTATTTATTTCGGGCAAATCAGACATTGGGCCACAAAAATCCTGGTAGGCGGGTCGTCACTGTTAAACACCTGTCTTTTAGCAGATAGATTCGGAACATGACCCCGGCACCCCGGGGCGGACCGACTCGATAAGGAGAACCGGCATGACTCAGACTCTGCCCCCGAAGCTAGACGGGACGACTGGCCCGTCTCGCCGAACATTTCTCAAGTGGTCAGGCGTGGCTGCCGGAGTAGCTGGCCTCGCTGCGACCACCTCTCATCTCCCCACTCCTGCCGTGGCCGCTCAGACCGACGGCATGGAAGGCGTGGATAAGACGGTGTGGAACGCCTGCCTGGCCAACTGCCAGTCCCGCTGCCCGCTGCGCCTCCAGGTCAAGGACGGCGCCGTGGTTCGCGTGCTCGCGGACAACACGGGCTCGGACGAATTTGGCGACTTCCAGATCCGGGCGTGCGTGCGCGGTCGCAACCAGCGCGAGCGCATCTACTCCCCCGATCGCATCAAGAAGCCGATGAAGCGCGTGGGCCAGCGCGGCGAGGGCAAGTGGGAGGAGATCACGTGGGAGGAGGCCTTCGACACGATCGCCTCCGAACTCAAGCGCGTGAAGGAAACCTACGGCAACGAAGCCCTGTGGTATCACTACGGCTCCGGCTCCACCGGCGGCAACATCACGAAGCGCGGCACCTGGCCGCGCCTGCTCAACACCTACGGTGGTTACCTCGGCCAGTACGGCGACTACTCCACGGCCCAGCTCACGGCCGGCACTTTGTTCCACTATGGCGGCTGGATCCCGTCCAACTCGCTCGAGGACGTGAAGAACTCCAAGCTTCAGGTCATGTTCGCCAATAACCCGCTGGAGACCCGCATGTCGGGCGGCGGCGAGCTCGCCGTCGTGCAAAAGACGAAGTCCGAGTACGGGATCCGGACGATCATCATCGACCCGCGCTACTCAGAGACTGCGCTGGCCGTGGGCGACGAGTGGGTGCCAATCAAGCCCGGCACCGACGCCGCGCTCGTGGCCGGCATGATCCACGTGATCCTCTCCGAGAACCTCCAGGACCAGGACTTCCTCGACAAGTACTGCGTCGGCTTCGACGAGGACCACATGCCTGAGGGCATCCCGCCGCACAACTCCTACCGCTCCTACATCGAGGGCAAGGGGGCCGACGGCATCGAGAAGACCCCCGAGTGGGCGCAGGACATCACCGGCGTTCCGGCGACGACCATCCGCCGCCTCGCCCGCGAGATCGCGAACGCCAAGCCGTGCGCGATCACCCAGGGCTGGGGCCTGCAGCGCCACGCGAACGGGGAGAACGGCGCGCGCGGTCTTCACCCTCGCCGCCGTGACCGGCAACATCGGCATCCCGGGCGGCGGCAACGGCGCCCGCGAGGGCAACACCACTTTGCCCGTCAAGGCATTCCCGCTCTTCGACGGCGAAAAGCCGCCCGTGAGCACGCAGATCTCCTGCTTCAACTGGCCCGACGCCATCATGGACGGACCGTCGATGACGGCCGAAAAGGACGGCGTGCGCGGCAAGAAGAAGCTGGACGTGGGCATCAAGCTCATGGTGGTCAACGCCTCCAACGCCCTCATCAACCAGCACAACGACATCCACTACACCCAAGAGGCGTTGCGGGATGACACGAAATGCGAGTTCATCGTGGTGATTGACCACCAGTGGACCGCCAGCTGCGACTGGGGCGACATCGTCCTTCCCTCCACCACAAACTTCGAGGAGATCGACATCATCCCCGGCGCCTCGTGTGGCGACATGGGCTGGGCGATCTGGGGCGACAAGGCGATCGAGCCGCTGTACGACGCGAAGACCGGCTACGAAATGTGCACCGAGATCGCGCGCCGGCTTGGCATCGAGCAGGAGTTCACCCAGGGCCGCACCCAGGAGGAGTGGCGCCGGTGGCTCATCGATGAGACCCGCGCCAACGTGGAGGGCTTCCCCACCGAGGAGGATTGGCCCGAGGTCGGCGTCTTCCGCGCTTACTCCGGCAAGCACCGGGTGGCCATGAAGGACTTCCGCGAGGATCCCGAGGCGAACCCGCTGGAGACGGCGTCGGGCAAGATCGACATCTTCTCCGCGCCGCTGTACGAATACTCCAAGACGTGGGTCTTCGAGGGCGAGCGCGCGGGCGACCGCGTCACCGCGATCCCCGAG
Organism: Trueperella sp. HMSC08B05; assembly: GCF_001808405.1. NCBI lineage: Bacteria > Bacillati > Actinomycetota > Actinomycetes > Actinomycetales > Actinomycetaceae > Trueperella > Trueperella sp. HMSC08B05. The sequence goes on from NZ_KV793236.1 coordinate 20,791, forward strand.
TACCTCGAGACGTGGGAGGGCCAGGCCGAGGCCCGTACGAACGATAAGTACCCGCTGCAGTGCATCGCTCACCACTACAAGGGCCGCACCCACTCCAGCTACGCGAACCTCGAAAAGGGTCTGGAGTTGCACCCGCAGATGCTGTGGATCAACCCCGCAGACGCGGAGGCTCGCGGCATCGCCCACGGCGACACGATCTACGTGTTCAATGACCGCGGCAAGGTCAAGACCGAGGCGCGCGTGACTCCGCGCATCGTGCCCGGCGTCGTGTCCCTGCCGCAGGGCGCGTGGTACAAGCCGAACGCCGACGGCGTCGACGAAGGCGGCTGTATCAACACGCTCATGAAGTACCACCCCTCCCCCCTCGCCAAGGGGAACCCGGGGCACACGGCGCTCGTTCAAGTTGAGAAGGCGTGATCTCGATGGGAATCATGACTGACAAGGACTCGGCAAGCTACGCCGTTGCCGGGGGTAACTACGGCTTCCACTTCGACCAGGAGCTCTGCACGGGCTGCAAGGCCTGCCAGATCGCCTGCAAGGACAAGCACGACCTGCCGATCGGCGTCAATTGGCGCCGCGTGGTGGAGTA
>NZ_KV793237.1:0-114962 GCF_001808405.1 Trueperella sp. HMSC08B05
CACTATTGAGATATCAAACAACACACCCACATCCGAAAACCACCGTTTGAGCGGTAACTTCCGAAGGGAGGAACGCTAGCTTAGCATTCCCGTTGCTCAGTGTCAAAATCGTTCGAGGTCTTGACTCCGTCGAGCGCGACTCACCTCAAGAATTTGCGTCTTTGGGTTTGTGTCGCTCTCCGTGGCAACGAATAGATACTTTACGCATGAACGACGCGGACGTCAATTTCACGAACGGTGTCACTGGTCACAGCCTCAAACCGCGAGATTCCGCCAGTTCTTCGAAGACACCACCCTCGGCCACCTTGCGCGCACGGTTCTCGCGCGCCGCTTTGAGGTACATGAGGACGACGAAAATGACGCCGTCGACGAAGGCCATGGTCGGCGTCGTGGGAACGTCGGCGAGCCAGGCGATAAGGAAGCCAGCCACTGCAGAAGCCGCCGCAACCCCCAGGGAAGCCGCGAGCATAGTCTTGAGGCTGCGCGAAAACAGCAGCGCTGTCGCAGCCGGCACCACCATGAGCGCAATAACGAGGATCGCGCCCGCCACGTTAAAGGCCGCCACCACGGTGAGGGCAACCAGGATCATAAAAACGGTGTCAACGATCTTGACAGGCATGCCTGACACGACAGCGAAGTCACGGTCGAAGGTGGATGCCTGGAGCACGCGGTAAGTCACCACCATGAAAGCCACGTTCACCGCGGCCACCCCCAAAAGTAGCCACATCATGTTCGGACCGAGGTCGAGGCGGCCCACCAAAAGGTGCTCGGAGGGTAGGGCCATGAGGTTGAGGTCGCCTACGAGCACGGTGTCGGTGCAGATGTGGACGTTGGATAGGCGCGTGGATAGCAACAGCACTCCGAGCGCGAAGAGCGCGGGGAAGATCGCTCCTTGGTTGGCATCTCCCGCAAGCAGCCCCGAGCCCTTGAGCTTGTCCGCGCCGACGACGACGATGAGCCCGCACGCCGTGGCAATTAAGGTCATGAGCGGGGAATGCGTGCTGCCAGACACGATCGCGCCGATCACGATCCCGGGAAGGACGGCGTGCGAGAGCGCGTCCACCAACATCGACTGCCCGCGAAGCACCAGGAAGGTGCCCGGCAAGGCGCACGTGATCGCAGTCGTGAGTGAGAGCAAGAGAACAGAAAGAATGAATGTCATGCGACGGCCCTCCGAACCCGCGCAGCGCGTCGGCGCGACATCCGCCGCGGGGAGAAGACCAGGGCGAGGATGAAGACGGCGAAGAGAATGAGAACGACGACGGGGCCGGTAGGAACGCGCCCGGCGGTCACGGAGAAGTAGGCCCCGACGAGTCCGGAGACTCCCCCGATCAGCGCCGAGCCGGCCACGAGCCCGGACATCGAGGTGGTGAATTGGCGGGCGGCCGCCGGCGGCATGATCGCGAACGCGACCACGAGGATCATGCCCACGGCCTTGATTCCCACCACGATCGCCACGGTGGTGGTGATGATGACGAGCGCCTCCATCTTCCGCGGCGCGAAGCCCTGGACCTGGGCGGCCACCTCATCGAAGCAGTAGAGCTTGATTTCCTTCCAAAAGGCCAGGAGGGCGAGGATAGCGATCCCGCCGAGGAAGGCCACGGTGATGATGTCAACCTGGCGCATGGTGGCGGCGTTCCCGAAAAGGTAGCTGTCGATGCCGCCGCGGTTCGGGAGGGTGGAATGGTTGACGAGGTAGAGGCCGATCATGCCCCCGCCGTAGAAGATGGCCATCGAGATTGCCATGGCGGCGTCGATCCCCACCCGCTGGTGCGCGATCGCGTTCGTCAAAAGGAGTGCGAGGACGGAGGCGATCGTCCCACCCACGGTCAATACGAGGATGGAACGCCCGTCGAAGCCGAGCAACGTGGCAATCACGAAGGCGCTGATGACGCCGGCGAGCGAGGAATGCCCGACGACGTCCGAGGCCAGCGACTGCCGGCGCAGATAAAGGATTGCCCCCAGCGCGCCGGCGAGGGCGCCGATGAGGGTCGTGCCGATCGCGGTGGTGCGGAAGGCGTAGGTGCCAAGAAATTCAGCGAGGCTCACTCCGGGATCACCTCCGCCAGCCCGTAGGCGCGGTGGATGGTCGCGGGCGTGAAGGCCTGGTCGAGCGGCCCGGTCGCCTCCACCCGGCCCTCGCGCAGGAGGGTGGCGTGGGTGCAGAAGTCCTTGACCGTTCCCAGGTCGTGATGCACGACGCCGATCGCTCGGCCCTCGGCCGCAAGCCCGCGGAGCACGTCGGTGATGGCGAGCGCGGAGGCGATATCGACGCCGGCGAAAGGCTCATCGAGCAGAAGGAGGTCGGGCTCTCCGGCGAGCGTGCGCGCAAGGAAGGTTCGCTGCTTCTGCCCGCCGGAGAGCTCGGAAATGTGGCGGTCGGCGAGGTCAGTGATTGAGAGTCGATCCATCGCCTCATCCGCCAGCACGTATTGGGCGCGGCTCGGGCGGCGAAGCCACCCGAGCCTGCCGTAGGTGCCCATGAGCACCACGTCGCCCACGGTGGCCGGGAAATCCCAGTCCACCGCAGCCACCTGCGGCATATACCCCACGCGATGCCGCACGGTGGAAAGGGGCTCGCCAAAGAAGGAGGCGGAGCCCGCCAGAGGCGGAACGAGACCTAGAGCCGCCTTGATGAGCGTGGATTTTCCCGCACCGTTCGGTCCAAGGATGGCCATGATCTGGCCCGTATCGATTGACATGCTGGCGGCGTGGAGTACCACGCGGTCGCGGTAACCCGCAGTCAAGGATGAGATCTCTAAGTGCACTGTTTCTCCTTCCGGCGATCAAGGTGTCGCGGACTACTTGAGGCCAGCGACGATGGCGTCGACGTTGTGCTGGAACGCGCCCAGGTAGGTGTCGACCGGGGCCTCCACGCCGAGCGTGTCAGCGAAGAGCTCCTCGTCGGCGATCTTCACGTCCCAACCGGCGGACTTGACGGCGTCCTGCAGGTGCTTGATGACTTCGGGGTTCTTGAGGTTGTCGGCGAAGATGACGGGGAGCTTCTTCTCGGCGATGAGGGTGGCCAGCTCGTTGATCTGCACGGCCGACATCTCCGACTCAGACGAGACGAAGTCGGTGGCGTGGATCTCGAGGCCGTAGGTGCGTCCGAGGTAGTTGAAGGCGTCGTGGCCGGTGACGAGTGTGCGGCGCTCGGCGGGGATCTTGTCGAACTCGGCTTTGGCGGCCTCGTGCATGGCCTGAATCTTGCCGTTGTACTCGGCGGCGTTGTCGCGGTAGGTCTGGGCGTTGTCGGGGTCGATCTTTGCGATCTTCTCAGCCGTGGCGGTCACCACGAGCTGCCAGGCCACCGGGTCGTTCCAGATGTGCGGATCGTGGCCCTCGATCTGGCCGTCCTCTTCCCAGGGAAGGAGGTCTGCTTCGGGGATCGCCTCGCCCGCGGGGATCTGGCGGTCGCCCAGCTTGTCGAACTGGGCCATCATCTTGTGCTCCATGTCGTGGCTGGTCCACACCACCAGGTCCGCCTTTCCGATCTTCGCGGTGTCAGAGGTGGTGAGTTCCTGGGTGTGGGGGTCTCCGCCGGGGCCGACGAGCACGGTGAGGTCGGCGTCGGGAGCGATGTTCCTGACCGCGTCCCCGAGGTAGCCGGTGGAGGCGACGATGGTGAGCTTGCCGTCGGAATCCGAACCAGTGTCTTCCTGCGAGCATGCCGACATGGTCAGTGCAAGGACCGAAGCCGACGCGAGGGCAAGGAGTCGTTTAATAGTCATGGCCAACTCTCTCTTAGGGAACCCTTATTAGATTCGATATTATCAAATTATCGTTTTCGCCGTGCCGCAATTTAGGGCTTTTGACCTGGTCAAGGCACGAAAAAGCGCCGGGGACTCCCCCGGCGCCTTTCCTAACAGTGTCCTACAGCACGCGGATCGCCGTCAGGTTCTTCTTCCCCTTGCGCAGAAGCACGAGCGAACCCGGCAACACGTCGCCCGCGTCAATCACGCGCTCGGCGTCCTCAACCTTGACGTTGTTGATGTAGACGCCACCGCCGGCGATCGTGCGCCGCGCCGCGCCCGCGCCCTTCTCCAGCCCGAGCGAAACGAGCACGTCCACCACGGCGTCGCCCACGCGCGCCTCGGCAGAAGGCAGCTCGGCCGTGGCGTCGAGTAGCGTGCGCTCATCCAAACCCGCCGGCTCAGCCTTGCCAAACAGCACGAGCGAGGCCTGCTTGGCCCGCTCGGTGGCCTCGGCGCCGTGCACCCACGTGGCAACCTCCTCGGCCAGCACGCGCTGCGCCTCGCGGGCCTGTGGGCGCTCCGCCACTGCGGCCTCCAGCTCTTCGATCCGATCCCGATCGAGGAACGTGAAGACCTTGAGCATGCGCACCACGTCCTCGTCGGCCGTATTCAGCCAGAACTGGTAGAACTTGTACGGGCTAAGCATGTCGGGGTTGAGCCACACGGCCCCACCCTCGGTCTTGCCGAACTTCGTGCCATCGGCCTTGGTGATGAGCGGGTTGGTGAGCACGTGCACCGACTCCCCCTCGGTCTTGCGGATGAGATCGAGCCCGCCCACGAGGTTGCCCCACTGATCATCCCCGCCCACCTCGAGCGTACAGCCGTAGCGGCGGTAGAGCTGGAGGTAGTCATTCGCCTGGAGGATCTGGTAGGAGAACTCGGTGTATGACAGCCCCTCCTCCGACTCGAGACGGCGCCTCACGATGTCCTTGTTCAGCATGGTGCCCATGCGGAAGTACTTGCCAAGATCGCGCAGGAAGTCGATCGCGGACAGCTCGTTGGTCCAGTCAAGGTTGTTTACCGTGCGGGCCGCGTGCGAGCCCTCGAAGTCGAGCAGGGTCTCCAGCTGGCCGCGCAGCGCCTCGGCCCACCCGGCCACCACGTCCTTCGTGTTGAGCTGGCGCTCACCCTTGGCGCGCGGGTCGCCGATGAGGCCGGTGGCGCCGCCCACGAGCACGAGCGGGTTGTGGCCGGCCATCTGCAGGTGGCGCATGACCTTGACCGCCACGAGGTGGCCGTGGTGGAGAGAGGCCGCGGTCGGGTCGAAGCCACAATAGAACGTCACGGGCCCCTCCGAGAGCGCCTTGCGCAACTCGTCAATATCGGAGGTTTGGGCGATGAGCCCACGCCATTGCAGTTCTTCGAGGACGTCCGTCACTTCATTCCCTTTCCTTTGCGCTCGCCGCGGCGGCGAACCACATCAATCTTGCCTCAACTGCTTCTCTTGCCTCAATTCTACCCGCGTTCACGACGCCGTCGCCGCCGCTGCGTCCGGACAGTCCGGCGCACGTCGTTGACGTGATGTAGTATTCCTACTACGGTTAGAGCTGTTAGGACAACAAGGAGGTTTCATGCTGACAGTGACCGACCTACACTTCGCCTACGGCAAGAACGAGGTGTTGAAGGGCGTCTCGCTCAGCCTCGACGCCGGCGAACTCCTCGCCGTGCTCGGCCCCAACGGCGCCGGCAAGACCACGCTCATCGAGGTGATCCTCGGCACCTACGCCCCGGTATCGGGAACCGTATCCGTGTTCACGGACGGGCCCACCTGGACCCGGATCGGGCTGGTCCAGCAGCACTGGACCGACCACGCCAAGTGGCGCGTGAGCGACCAGCTGGGCTGGATGGAGCATGCCTTCAAGTCGGCGGGCCGGCCCACCCGCGACATCGACGATCTGCTAACGCGCGTGGGGCTGACCGGGAAAAAGAACGAGCGCCTCGGGCAGCTCTCGGGTGGCCAGCGCCGGCGGGCGGACTTCGCCGCGGCGCTCATCGGATCACCGGACCTGCTCATCCTCGACGAGCCGACCACCGGGCTTGACCCGGCCGGCAAGCTCGAAATCCACGACCTCATCGCCGACGCCGCCGACCGCGGCACCGGCGTCCTCATGACCACCCACGACCTGCCGGAGGCCGAAAAGCTCTCCACCAAGATCGCCATCATCAACGACGGCGTAGTCGCAGCTCAGGGTACCGCCACCGAGTTGCGCGAGAAGTTCGTGCGCCCGGCGGAGGTGAAGTGGGTGGAGGGTGACACGCGCCACGTCCACCCCACCGAGCACGTGGAAGAGTTCGTGGCAACGCTCGACCTGTCGGCCATCACCGGCCTGACCATCACCCGGCCCACCCTCGAAGACGCCTACCTCGATCTGGTCGGCCACAAACGCAACTGAAAGGATAGCGACGATGTCACACTTTGGTAAGGCAGTGAGGATTCAGGCTCTGGCGGATCTGCGTCCGCAGCTCCTGGGCCTGTCCGCTCTCAACATCCTCATCATCCCGGCGCTGTGGACGTTCCTCGGCAGGCGGCTGACGGGTTTGGTCGAGGGCATGGACGTGAGCGTGGGCCACTACCTCATCGCCGGTTCACTCGTCGGATTCTCGGCGATGGTGGCCTACCAGATCGCGACGGAGATATATAACGAGTACATGGCCGGCACGCTGTTGCGGGTGCGCACGCTCCCCCAGGGCGTGAAGATCTGGTCCACGGCAAAGCTGATCACCTCGGCCGGCGTCATCCTCGTCTCCCAGGTGCTGCTCCTCCTCGCCACCCTCTTCTTTATCCCCGGCTTCGCCCTGACGTGGGACAAGGTAGCGCTCGCCATCCCCTTCCTCATCCTCACGCTCGCCGCCACGGCCCCGCTGGGCTTCATCATCGGCGCGTTGACGCGGACCGCCACGGCGCTCATCATCGGGATGCTCCTCTTCATGGGCTTCATGGCGATCTCGGGGATCTTCTTCCCCCTCGACCCCCTGCCCGGCTGGCTCCAGGCTGTCTCAAAGGTGCTGCCGATCTACCACGGCGGCGTGGTCTCACGCTGGGTCTTCCTCGGCGGGGCCGAGAACGTGGCTCTCTCCAGCGGTGTGCTCGCCGCGTGGTTCTTCCTTGGCATGATCGTGGCGCGCAAGGCGATAGTCTTGAGTTTTAGCAAGGTCAGCCTGGGCACGGTGGCCCGCGCCCAGCAAAACCTGAAGAACACCATGGGAATCTGATGAAGGACGACGTCGTATACAACCGGATCGCGCTGCTGCGCACGGACCGCGGCGTGTCCCGGCGCGAGCTCGCCGAAGCGATGGGCGTCCACTACCAGACCATCGGCTACCTCGAGCGCGGCGAGTACGCCCCCTCCCTCCACCTGGCCCTGCGCATCGCCGCATTCTTCGACCTCCCCCTCGAGCGCGTGTTCTCCCTCGAGGAATTCCCGCCGCTCAATTGAGCCAACGACGACGGTCGCCCGCCTGGCGCTTCAGGCGGGCGACCGTCGTGGTTAGCGGCGTTTAGCGGGCGTGAACGCGGGAGTTGGTGAATTCGCGTAGCTCGAACACGCGGCGTGCGGCCTCCTGGCGCTGTTCGGCCACGCGCTCGGGCGCGGTTCCTCCTCGCCCACGACGCGCGGCCACGGATCCTTCGACGCTCAGCACCTCGCGCACAGCGGGCGTGAGGCGCGAGTCGATCCGGGCAAAGTCGTCATCTGTGAGGTCCCACAGCTCGATGCCGCGCTTCTCGCACGTGGCCACACACGCGCCCGAGATCTCGTGGGCCTCGCGGAACGGCACGCCCTGGCGCACGAGCCACTCGGCGATGTCGGTGGCGAGCGAGAAGCCCTGAGGGGCGAGCTCGGCCATCCGCTCATAGTTGAGCTCCATCGTGGCGATCATGCCGGCCACGGCGGGCAGCAGCACGTCGAGGGTGTCCACCTGATCGAACACGGGCTCCTTGTCCTCTTGCAGGTCGCGGTCGTAGGCCAACGGCAGGCCCTTGAGCATCGCGAGCAGACCAGTGAGGTCGCCGATGAGGCGGCCGGCCTTGCCACGGGCGAGCTCGGCCACGTCCGGGTTCTTCTTCTGCGGCATGATCGACGATCCGGTGGAGAACGCGTCGTCGAGGGTGACGAAGGAGAACTCCTTCGTGTTCCAGATGATGATCTCCTCGCTGATACGAGACAGGTCGATGCCGATCTGCGCCATGACGAAAGCGAATTCAGAGGCGAGGTCGCGCGCGGACGTGCCGTCGATCGAGTTCGGCGAGCTCGTGGCAAAGCCCAAGTCCGCCGCCACGGCCTGCGGGTCCATGCCGAGCGTGTTGCCGGCCAGCGCCCCCGAACCGTACGGGCTCTCGGACAGCCGCATGTCAAGATCAACCAGCCGGCCGACGTCGCGAAGCATCGGCCACACGTGCGCGAGCAGCTGGTGGGCCACGAGCACCGGCTGGGCGTGCTGCATGTGCGTGCGCCCGGGCATGATCGCCTCCCCCGCGCGCTCGGCCTGGGCTATGAGGGCGTCGACGACGTCGAGCAGCCGGCCGCCGATGTGGCGGGCCTGGTCGCGCAAGTACATCCGGATGAGGGTGGCAATCTGGTCGTTGCGCGAACGCCCGGCACGCAACTTCCCGCCGAGCTCCGCACCGGCGCGTTCGATGAGGCCGCGCTCGAGGCACGTGTGGACGTCCTCGTCGTCGGGCCGAGGGCCGAACGCACCAGAGGCGACGTCGTCGTCGAGAAGCGTGAGGGCGGAAAGCATCCCGGACAACTCGGAGTCGGACAGGAGGCCGGCCTTATGCAGGGCGCGAGCGTGCGCGCGCGAGCCAGCGATATCGTAGCGTGCCAGGCGCCAGTCAAAGTGAGTGGAGCGGGAAAGCTCGGTCAGTGCGTCCGCGGGCGCGCCACTAAAACGGCCGCCCCATAAAGCCAGATGTTCCATGCATTTATCATGCCAAAGAAGCCAGGCCAGTGCGGGCATTCTTCGCCGGGAGTAGGATAGAAGACACACCGAGAGAAGGGAAGAGCAATGAAGGTGTTGGTCGCAGGTGGAGCCGGATACATCGGTTCGCACACTGTCGTGGAACTGGTCGCCGCGGGCCACGAACCCGTGATCGTCGATAACTTTTCCAACTCCAAAGAAACCGTGATCGACCGCCTCGAGGAACTCACCGGGCGCTCCCTCGAATGGTATAAGACGGACCTGGCCGACCCCGAGCTCACGCGCCAGATCTTCCTCAAGACCCGCCCGGACGCCGTCATCCACTTCGCCGGCTACAAGGCCGTGGGCGAATCGGTGGAAAAGCCGCTCGACTACTACGAGAACAACTTCAACACCACCTTCTCCATCACCCGGGCCATGATCGCCGCCGGCACGAAGGAGATCGTCTTCTCCTCCTCGGCCACGGTCTATGGCGACGTGCCGCTCCCGCTCCTGGAGGATGAGAAGCACCTCGATTCCCTCTCCCCCTACGGCTACACGAAGGTGGCGGGCGAGCGCATCCTCACCGACATCGCCCACGCCCACGGCTTCAAACTCGGCCTGCTGCGCTACTTCAACCCCGTGGGCGCCCACAAGTCCGGCCGCATCGGCGAAAACCCGCTCGGGATCCCGAACAACCTCATGCCGGCCGTGGCGAAGGTCGCCGCGGGCCGCCAGGAGAAGCTGCTCATCTTTGGTGACGACTACCCCACGCGCGACGGCTCGTGCATTCGCGACTACCTGCACGTGGTGGACCTGGCCAAGGCCCACGTGGTGGCCCTGGAAAAGATGATGGACGGCCCGTGGGACGTGCGAATCTGGAACCTCGGCACCGGGCGCGGCACCTCCGTCTTCGAGCTGGTGAGCGCCTTCGAGAAGGCGTGCGGGCACGAGCTGGCCAAGGAGGTCGCACCGCGGCGCGCCGGGGACCGCGACGAGGTCTTCGCCGAGCCCACGCGCGCGCTCGAGGAGCTGGGCTGGAAGACCGAGCTCACGATCGAGGACATGTGCGAGGACACGTGGCGCTGGCAGTCCAATAACCCGGACGGCTACCCAGACGGCCCGGCGAAGTCCCAGCCCGGAACCGTCTGACCAGAATGATTGGCCCCCGCGCGGGGGTGAAATCTCGCGCCCGTGGGCGTGCGTGCGGATAAACTGGCCACATGCATGAACTTCACGGACGTTCCTTCCTCAAAGAGGCCGATTTCACCCCCGCGCAGTGGCGCGCGCTGATCGAACTGGCAGCCGACCTCAAGCGGCAACGCTACGAGGGGCGTGAGGTCCAGCGCCTAGTGGGCAAGACGATCGCACTCATTTTTGAAAAGACCTCCACCCGCACGCGCACTGCCTTCGAGGTGGCGGCATACCACCAGGGCGCCCACGTCACCATGCTGGACGGCACCACGTCCCAGATCGGCCACAAGGAAAGCTACGCGGACACCGCGGCCGTGCTCGGGCGCTTCTACGACGCGATCGAGTTCCGCGGCGCCCACCAGTCCGACGTCGAACTGCTGGCCGCTTGGTCCGGCGTGCCGGTCTACAACGGGCTCACCGACGAATGGCATCCCACCCAGATGCTCGCCGACGCGCTCACCATCGCCGAACATGTCGACAAGCCGTTCGAGGACGTCACGTACGTGTACGTGGGAGACGCCCGCTTCAACATGGGCCGGTCCCTGCTCGTGTCCTCCGCGATGCTCGGGATGGACGTGCGGATTGTGGCGCCGCAGGCCTTCCAGCCCGACGCCGAGGCCCAGCGCATCGCGGCGGAGTTCGCGGAGCAGACGGGTGCCCGGATCTCGATCACTGACGAGGTGGGGGCGGTCGAGCGCGCCGACGTGGTCGCCACGGACGTGTGGGTGTCCATGGGCGAGTCCAAAGACGTGTGGAACGAGCGCGTCGAGGCGCTGCACGACTACCAGGTCAACGCCGCGCTCATGGCGGCTGCCGGCCCGGAGGCGATCTTCATGCACTGCCTGCCCGCCTTCCACGACCTCAACACGGCTGTGGGCCGTGCGGTCTACGAGGCCACCGGAATGGACGCGCTCGAAGTCACCGACGACGTCTTCTCCTCGGCCGCCTCCGTGGTCTTCGACCAGGCCGAGAACCGCATGCACACGATCAAGGCAGTCATGGTGGCAACCCTGGGCCACGACCTTGGCTAAGTTCCTCGATCGCAACCCGATCACCCGCCTCATCCTGCCCATCTACCTGCCGGCGCTCATCTTCGCGATCGGCTCGGGCACGGTCATGCCCGTCCTGGCCCTCGCCGCGCTCGACGTCGGCTTCGACGAGGCCGGCTCCTCGGCAGCCGTGGGCGTGCTCGGCTTCGTCTCGATCGTCATCTCCCCGCTGCTAGGCAAGCTGATCGCGCGGATCGGCGACAAGTCCGCGCTCATCGCCGGCTCGGGCGCCGCGCTCGTGGCGCTTGGCGGGTTGCTGTGGACGTGGGCGTACCCGGGCACGACGCCGTCCCGCGCTGTTTTCGTGCTCGCTATCGTCCTGTTGGCGGTCGGCTCGAATTCGTGGTCGCTCGCGCGGCAGGCCTACCTGGCCGAGTCCATCCCACCCATGTGGCGGGCCCGCGGCCTGTCCACGCTCGGCGGAATGATCCGGATCGGCCAGCTCATCGGCCCGCTGGTGGCCACGGCCCTGCTGACCGCGTGGGCGCTGCAGTCCGTGTTCATCTTCAACATCCTGCTCATCTTCCTGGCTCTCGCCCTCATCGTCGCCTACGTGGTGCCCGACCCGGCCGCCGAGCGCAAGCGCGTCTCCGCCGGCCAGAGCGAGGAGGGAAGCCGCGGGCTCGAACACCGCTCGAAGCTGGCCACGATCATCCTCGGGATCGGCATCAACTGCCTCAACGTGCTACGGGCCAACCGCTCGGTCATCGTGCCACTGTGGGGGACCTTCCTCGGCTTCCAGCCCACCTTCGTCACCGCCACCTTCGCCGTGACAGCCCTGCTCGATACCCTGATGTTCATCGTCTCCGGCTCGCTCATGGATCGGCGCGGCCGGCACTGGGCGCTCCTGCCCTCCCTCGTCTTCATGCCGATCGGGATCGTGGTCATGATCCTATGGACCACACCGCTCGGCTTCGTGGTGGGCGCCGCGATCCTCGGCTTTGGCAACGGATTTGGCGCCGGGATCGTCATGACGATGGGCGCCGACCTGTCCCCCATCACCAACCGCGCTGCCTTCCTCGGGATCTGGCAGTCGATCGTGGCGATCGGCACCGCGGCGGGCCCGTTCGTGGTGTCGGGCATGACGGCCGCCGTGAGCCTGCGCGCGGGCCTGTGGGCCACCGTGGCCATCGGCGCCTTCGGCCTCATCTGGTGCGCCGCGCTCGTGCCGGTGGCCTACCGGCGCCTTGGCACCGACCTGCGCGGAATGCCGCTCTGAGACTGCCATTATGCGCAGCTCTTCGACACAACTTGTGAGTCTTCTGCTCATCGCGCCCATATAGAAATCGGCAGCCGGTATATTCACGACTTCTGTCGGCCAACCCGGGTAAAGAAGAGGGCGGGGGCTCCGTCCGCGAGCCCCCGCCCTAGTGTTGACCGTGCTAGCCGATCAACGCGATGTTATGCCACCCATGGCCTCCTTCAACCGGGGCATTCCAATACCCCTTACCCATATTGAAGTAGGTAAAGAGCTTGCCATCCTCGCGAATACCAACCAGGTCAAAACGACCATCACCATTGACATCACCAGGAATCACGGCATCGACGAAGTTCTGCCACCCATGACCAATCTGGCCCGTGAGCTTGATCTGGCCCTCACGATCACCGGCGTAGAAGAACATCTTCCCATCAGAACGAATACCGACGATGTCAGCATTCCGATCCCCGTTCATATCACCAGGGCCAAGAATGACGTTCATCGCCCCCCACCCGTGACCGATCTTCACACCCGACTTCATCCCCCGCGAGGTCAGCACGTAACGGTACAGATCACCGCTCGGCACGTGGCGAGCCACCACATACTCCGTCTGGGTCGAGCCCATCTTGCCGGCATAGACAATGTTGTCCATGTTTGTCCAGCCATGACCCACCTGCGAGCCCTGAGTCAGGAAACCATCACCCTGAGAGTAGTAGAAGAACATCTTCCCATCCGGATAACCCACCAGCGCATCCCCACGACCATCACCATTCTTATCCGGAATAGCAACAATCGAAGTGAAGTGGCCAGCATCGCAATCCACGATCGCACCACCCGAGAACGCGCCACTTGCGCCACCCTGGTACCGGCGCAGGTTACCCTCACGATCAACCGCCCACAGGTCAGCAAAACGATCACCAGTGAACTCGCCCAACAGACCCGTGCCATTAGCCGGAATCGATGGACGATCCACTGCCGCACACACCGGCGGCTCGGTGTCGGTCGTGCCAGGGTTATCCGGCTCACCCGGATCGGTCGTGCCAGGGTTATCCGGCTCACCCGGCTGGTCGGGTGTCACGCTCATCACCTGAGCGTTGATCATGAACTGACCGTTTTCGTCAGGGCTCACCCAGGCATCATTGATCAGTTTGAAATTGTGCTCCGAGCCGTCGCTGCTTGAATCCACGCCCAGGTTGATGCGGTCCTTTCCGCCATCCAGCTGTGTGTAAGAGATGTAGTACGAACCGTGGACCGGAATCGGGTACGGGGTCGAGACTTCCACCCAGGTCCCGCCTTCACCGGCGTCGACTCTCGCCTTCATCGGGCCCACAAGCACGCGGCCTGGAAGGCCGTCGCGGTCATCGTTCTCCCACAGCGCCCACTCGAACTCCTGTGCCACGGTGGAACGGAAGATGAAGAAACGGGCAGCTGTGACATGAGCGTCGGCGTCCGCGTCGAAGCGCACGGCGGCGGTCTTGCCCTCATTGAGTGTAGTGAGTCCGGCGCCAGCCTTGCCAGTGTCGTAGGAGGTCCAGGAAGACTCTCCGCCGACCGCGTGGGCAAGCTCGATCTCAACATGAGCCGGCTGGACTTCCTCCACTGTCAAGGGAAGGTCAACTTCCACGTACCCAGGAGCGCCCGCGCGCAGAGTGTAATCGCCCGGCAAAAGCTCTGCCGTCACGGGCTCTGGCGCCGATTCCGCGAGCACGGGTGCCGTGCTCCCCTTCGCGTACACACTCAGGCGCGCATCCGCAACGCTCTCACCGGACTTGTTCTTGACGGTGAACGTGACGTTCTGGGCGTTTGCCTTCTCCAGGTAGAAGTCCTGGGTAATCGCCTTGCCGTCAACCAGCTGCAGCGTCTCGACCGCTGACTTGTAACCGGGTGCCTTCGCAATGAGCGAGGCCTCACCCGCATGGCTACGTAGCGAGTATTCACCGGTGCCAGCCTCAGTGGCCACCTTCGTACCGCGCTCGGCGAACTCAACAGTCGCCCCCACCGCGGGCACCCACGAGTCGGTGGCGGTAGCGGAAACGTCCGTCACTGCCTGCGTGAGCGCCAGCGACGGTAGCGTCAGCTCATCGCCGTCGTAAAGAGCAAGCGAGGTCGACGCCGTCAGCTTCGGTTGCGGAACCGTGGCGTCCACCGTATCTGCGAACATGACGTCATCAAGGAACCAGCCGCCGGCGAAGTCGGTCAATTCACTACCGGATACCAACTCAAACTTCACCTGGGTCTTTGCCCCAAGATACTCTGCCGGGATCTTCACGCCGTCGACATGCCAGGCGTTCGCGGTGCGGAGCTGAGTCTTCTTGTCCTCCGGATCCTTCTCGTCGACCTTCGCCTCGTCGAGCTTGAAGATCTCCTTCCACTCTCCCTCACTCTGGCGCACGTAGATGTGCGCGATGTCGTCATCATAGGTGCTCCACTCATCGTGACCGACGCGACCGCGGGTGTTGAACCACTGTTGCCAGTACATGGTGACGTCACTGTATGCGGACAGATCCAGGGCCGGCGAGATCAGGGTGTAGGTGGCCTTGGACTTGCGATAGTCATTGAGGACGGTCGCGAAGACGTTCGGGCTGTCCGGGTTCTTCCCACGCATCTGCGTGCTCGTCGGAGCCTTGCCATAGGCATCGATATCTTCGAGCGCCGGGACGCCGCGCTCGAACACCGTGCCCTTATCCGACTCGGACGTCCATCCCTGGGCATCCGATTCAAAGTCGAACTTCTTGATCTCCTTGCCCATCGTGAAGGTGCGCTGGAGAATCTCCGACGGCTCCGACTCAGCCTCGCCCGCCACGGCAGTCACGTAGTACGAGTACGTGCCCTGCTGTGGGGTTGGATAGTCAGCGAAAGTGACCGAGTACTTGCCGATATCCGAGCCGGTGAGCTCCTGAACGCGGGTGAAAGTGCCGTCGTCGTGAGCGCGGTATAGGCGGTAGGCGCTGATCGTCTCGTCTTTAATCGGGGCAAAGTCAACCACCGTACGGCCCGAGGCGTACTTGTTGATCGCGAGTTCCTTGTCCACCTTCGGAACGGTGGTCGTCTTGATCGCCTCGAGCGCCATGTCATCGATGAACCAGCCGGCGGTGGCGTGCTCGGACTTCCACGCGCCGCGCATGCCGAACATGACCCGGACGGTCTTGCCCGCATACTTCGTCAGGTCAACATACCCGCGCTGCCAGTCGGACGTGTTCTTGAACAGCAACTGCGGCTTGGTCTCCCAGGTGACTTCGCCATCGGAGCCGACCTCGCCAACCCAGACCTCGGCGGTGTCGTACACCGCAAACGCATAGTTATCGAGGTCGTACCAGTGCTTGAAGGTCAACGCTGCCGGCTGGCCGTCCTTCAGGCCGATCGGCGGGGTCAGCAGCACAGCGTCCGACAGGCCCGGGTATCCCTTGCCGTCGAGGCCAACGCCCACGAGCTTTTCGCCCGAGGTCGGCTTCTTCAGCGACTCTGCGGGCCTTCCCCACGCCCACATCGGCGTCTCGCCGCTCATCTCGAAGCCGGCCACGCCAGATTCGAAGTCCTCAGCCCACCCGACAGTGACGGCGTCCTTCTGCTCGAAGCGGTGCACCAGCGTGCAAGCTTCCTTCTCCGTACGGTCGGTGGCACAGATCTGGTAAGAAACGTCATCGGACTTCAACGTGTTCGGCGAAATGACGAATCCATATGTTCCGTCAACCTTCGTGCCCTCGATAAGCGTCATTGCCTCAGTGCGTTCCCCGGTTGCGTTAGCCAGCTTGAGAGTAACGGAAGCAATGCCGGTGTCGTCAGCCACCTGTGCGGTCACGTTAGTTGTGGTGGCGTGGTAGAAAACCCCGATGGGGTTATGCGTGATCACCGGCGCACCGGCATCGACGCCGCGAACGTAGACCTTGCCCTGGACAGTGCCGATGGTGGAATCGACCTTCGCCATATCAATCGCGAGGGCAGCGTTGACCTTACCGGCGCCGTAGGCGTGGTTGGGGGCCTCGACGTGCTGAGCATCGGTTAGGGGCGTAGCGGACTGACGCAGGATCTCTTCAAGCTTGTCAACCGTGAGATTCGGGTTGGCGCTCAAGACGAGGGCGGCAACACCAGTCACATGCGGAGCAGCCATCGATGTACCCGTCAAGATCTTCATCGTCTGCTTATTCCAGCCCGAGCGGATGTTGACACCGGGTGCCGAAATATCGGGCTTGACCTGATCGGTGTACCGCGACGGGCCGCGAAGCGAGAACCTCGCCACGACGTCGTCGGAACGCAGCGCACCAACGGCGAACGCCTCCGGGAAGGAACCAGGCTGGCTGATCGAGCCGGAGCCACCAAAGTTATTCAAGTCCTGGTTACCGGCCGAGAACACCGGGAGAATACCAGCACTGCGCCATTCCTTGAGCGCATCGCGCATGAGGTGGTTGGCCGCCGAGCTCCCCCACGAGTTGTTGACGACGCGCGGAGCGAGCTCCGGGTGCTTGACCCCGTTGCTGTCAACCGGGGCGAGCATCCACTCCATTGCCTTAAGCAGCTGCGAATCACTCGTATCGCCGTTCTCGTCAAAGACTCGCGCAGCGATGAAGTTTGCCTTGGGAGCCACTCCAAGGAATCCGGTCCCGCTCGGGTCCGAGCCGAGGATCGTACCGGCAACGTGCGTGCCGTGGCCCGTGGAATCGACCGGCTCGGTCTCCGAACCGACCGTATCGAACCAGCTCACAGCTTTGTCACCAGTGTTTCCGCGCCACTTATCCTTGAGTGCCGGGTGGGTGATATCGACACCGGAGTCGATGATTCCCACCGTGATGCCCTCGCCGGCATACTCGCCGAGCAGGCCCTCGGTGACAGAAATCTGACGAAGGTTCCACGGGAGGTGCATGGGAGCAGACCCATCGACACTCGACATGCGAGCACCGGAATCGTCGACCACCGGATCGGCTTCGATCTTCTGATCAGCAAGGACCTCGCTGACGCCAGGCATCTTTGCCAGGTCAATAGCGACTTCCTTCGTCACTGTGGCAGTGACTGCGTTGACCACGAACAGCGACTCGATGTTCTGTGCTTTGTCAGCCTTCTCCGCCTCGGCCAACGCGACAAGGACGGCCTGCTGAGAGGTTTCCGCCATATCGACCAGATTCTCAACGTGGTCAGTCTTTTCCTGCGTGGTTCTCGCAGGTGCACCATCCGCCTCCTGCTGGTCGTCCATCACGACGATGACGGAATGCCACGATGCATCTGCCGATTGTGCAATGTCCTCGTCGAGGTGTGATACCGCCATCGCAGACGGAATCGCCGAAAACGCAGTAGCTGTGATCGCGCCAAATGATAGCGCGGCAACTATGCGTCCGAAACGTTCGCGCATGTAATCTCCAATCAATTCGGACCCAACGGGTCGGTGAAAACGGCCGGCGTGGTGTGCGCACATCAACCGCGAGTTAACCAAGGGTAGCCTACCCTAACCTACGAAAAAGGGCCAGACTGTTGGTTTTCCCTATTTTTGCCGTTGGTGACGTCCGTGCGCGCCCATCCTCCACCCCACTGCCACGCCGTAGCGGGGGCAACAAAAGTGGCGCGGTCTCCCGCGCCACTTTCGCCCCCGTTTCACTTAGGAGAGGTTGAGCTTCGGCATCGCCTCGCCCTTGCCGAACTTCACGTCGCGCGCTGCGGCCAGCTGGGTGGTGAGGCCGGTTAGCGCGATGAAGCCGCGGGCGTGCGACTGGTTGAACGTGTCGCCCTGGTCGTAGGTGGCCAGGTTGAAGTCGTACAGCGAGGTATCCGAGCGGCGGCCCGTCACCACGGCGCGCCCGCCGTGTAGGACCATCCGGATGTCGCCCGACACATACTCCTGGGTGTCCTTGATGAACGCGTCAAGCGAGCGCTTGAGCGGGGAGAACCACTGGCCCTCGTAGACGAGCTCCGACCAGCGCAGGCCCACGCGCTCCTTGAAGCGCGCCTGCTCGCGGTCCATCGTCACGCGCTCGAGCTCGCGGTGAGCCGTGATGAGCGCCACCGCACCCGGCGCCTCGTAGATCTCGCGCGACTTGATGCCGACCATGCGGTCCTCAACGATGTCGATCCGGCCGATGCCCTGGGCGCCCGCGCGGGCGTTCATCTCCTCGATCGCCTGCAGCGGGGTGACGTCCCGGCCGTCGATCTGCACCGGGATGCCCTTCTCGAAGGTAATCACGACCTCGTCCGGAAGCGGCGGGTAGGCCGGGTCATCGGTGTAGTTATAAACGTCCTTCGTGGGCGCGTTCCACAGGTCCTCGAGGTAGCCGGTCTCGATCGCGCGGCCCCACACGTTCTGGTCGATGGAGAACGGGTTGGACTTCGTGGTCTCGATCGGTAGGTTGTGCTTCTCGGCGTAGTTGATCGCGAACTCGCGGGTGAGCGCCAGGTCGCGTACGGGCGAGAGACACTTCATGTCCGGGGCGAGCGAAGTGATGCCGTTCTCGAAGCGCACCTGGTCATTGCCCTTGCCGGTACAGCCGTGGGCCACGGTCTCCGCGCCGAACTGGCGGGCCGCCGTGACCAGGTGCTTAACAATCACCGGGCGGGACAGCGCCGACACGAGTGGGTAGGCCTCCATGTACAGGCCGTTGGCCTGCAGGTCGAGCATGCAGTAGTCCTCGGCAAACTCATCGCGGGCGTCAGCCACGTAGGCCTCCACGGCACCGCAGTCGAGGGCTCGCTGGCGGACCACCTCCAGATCCTCGCCGCCCTGCCCGACGTCGACCGCCACCGTGACGACCTCCGCCCCGGTCTGCTCGGCGATCCAGCCGATCGCCACCGAGGTGTCGAGCCCGCCTGAGTATGCGAGGACTACGCGTTCCTTTGCCATGATGAACCTTTCTAGTTATTTGAGGAAGAGTGGGCGATGTCGATGAGGTGGCTCAGCAGCTCGTCGGCACGTTTGGTGGATTCAGTAATGATGAGCACGGTGTCATCACCCGCGATACAGCCGAGCACGCCGTCGAGCACAGCGCGATCCAGCGCCGAGGCCAGTAGTTGGGCCGCCCCGGGCGGGGTGCGAAGGACGATCTGGTTACCGGCCGACTTGGCCGACACCATGACCTCGCGCGCCCAGCGCTCCAGGTGGAAGCCCGCGGGTGCGTCAGCCTCTCCGGCCACCCCGGGGCTGGGGATCTTGTAGTAGCGCCCGCCGGCGCCGTCGGGAACCTTGCGTGCCTGCAACTCGTCGAGGTCTCGCGAGAGCGTAGCCTGGGTGACGATGATGCCTTCGTCGGCCAGCAGCGCCCGCAACTCGGCCTGCGAGCCGATGGGCTGGGATTCGACCATCGTGATGATGCGGGCGAGCCGGGCCGCCTTGGTCACCATGGTTCCTGTCACGAGTGTGTCTCCATTTCTTCGATGAAAGGTGCCAATTCATCTTGCGTGATGATGAGCGGCGGCGCCAGCCGGATCGTGGTGGCGTTCGGCGCGTTGACGATGAAGCCCTTCTCCAGCAGTTCCGTCTGGAGAGCCGGGGCGTTTTCGACGACGACGCCGAGCAGCAGTCCCGCCCCGCGCACCTCGAAGCCCCGCGCCTCGAGATGGCCGCGCAGCCACTCCCCGGTAGCCCGTACGTGCTCGAAGAGCCCCGCCACTTCGCCCACCACGGCGTTCGCCGCCGCACACGCCAGCGGGTTGCCGCCAAACGTGGTGCCGTGGCTACCGGGGGTAAGCAGGCGCCCGGTCTTTTCAATTCCGACGACGGCACCGATCGGCACGCCCCCGCCCAGGCCCTTCGCCATCGTGATGACGTCGGCCTTGACGATGCCCGAATGAGCGAACCAGCGCCCGGTACGGCCCACGCCGGTCTGGACCTCGTCCACCACGAGCAGGGCCCCGAAGCGTTCGGCGAGCGCGCGGGCGCGGCGCAGGAAGTCACCCTCGAGGGGAACCACGCCGGCCTCGCCCTGGATGGTCTCGACGAAAATGGCGGCCACGTCGTCGTCGAAAGCGGCCTCGAGGGCCTCGATCGTGGGATCGATGAAGAGGACGTTCCCTCCGAGTGGCTCGAAGGGCTCACGGATCGCGGGCTTGTGCGTGATCGACAGGGCGCCGAGCGTGCGGCCATGGAAGCCGCCCTTGAGCGCGATGATCGTGCCGCGCGGCTTGTGCAGGCGGGCCATCTTGATTGCGGCCTCGTTCGCCTCGGCGCCCGAGTTGCAGAAGAAGACGCGGGCTGAGGCGCCCACGTAGCCGTCGTCGGACAGCATGCGCTGGATAGCGCCGGCCAGCTCGAGTTGCGGGGCCGTGGCGAAGAAGTTCGACACGTGAGTGGCCTTGCCCGCCTGCTCGGTGAGCGCGCGGGTGATGGCGGGGTGAGCGTAGCCGAGGGCGTTGACGGCGATACCAGCGAGCAGGTCGAGGTAGCGCTTGCCCTCCTCGTCAAAGACGTAGACGCCCTCGCCACGGTCGATGACCAGCTGCGGATCGCCGAAGGCGTTCATCATCCGCTGGGGATACAGGTCGCGATTCACTTGGCCTCCTTCTGGCCCACCACACCGCGCGGGGCAGCGGCCGTGACCTGGGTGCCGATGCCGGCGTTGGTAAAGATCTCGAGCAGGATGGAATGAGCCATCCGCCCGTCAATGATATGCGCCTTGGGCACGCCGCGCTCCACCGCCTTCAGCGCTGCCTCCATCTTCGGCTTCATCCCCGAATCGAGGGAGGGCAGGAGGGCGCGCAGGTCGTCGGGGTGGATCTCGGACACGAGTGAGGACTTGTCCGGCCAGTCGAGGTAGAGGCCCTCCACATCGGTGAGGATGATGAGCTTATCCGCGCCGGCGGCGTCGGCGATCGCTCCCGCGGCCGTGTCGGCGTTGACGTTGAGCACGTCCTCGGGGTTGTCGACGTCGGTGGCCACGGTCGAGATGACGGGGATGTGTCCGGAGGCAAGCATGTGGTCGAGGGAGGCGACGTTGATGGAGACGATGTTGCCCACGTGCCCGATGTCGATCTTCTTGCCCCCGACCTCAGCCTTACGCCGACGCGCGGACAGCAAGCCCGCGTCCTCGCCCGAGAAGCCGATCGCGCGCGGCCCGTCCACGTTGAGCAGGGAGACCAGCTCGCGCTGGACCTGGCCGGTCAAAACCATGCGCACCACATTCATCGTCTCGCGGTCGGTCACGCGCAGCCCGCCGCGGAACTCGGATTGGATGCCCACGCGTTCGAGCATCGAGTTGATCTGCGGCCCGCCGCCGTGCACCACAATCGGGTACAGGCCAACTGAGTGCATGAAGAGGATGTCCTTGGCGAACGCCCGCTTGAGCTCGTCGTTGATCATGGCGTTGCCGCCGTACTTGACTACCACGCGGTGCCCTGCGAACTCGTTGATCCAGGGCAGGGCCTCGATGAGGATTTCGGCCTTCTGTTGGGCGCCGGCCAGGCGATTCAAGATGCTCATGTCGAATATGCCGAATTCTCGTGGACGTAGTCGTGCGTGAGGTCGTTGGTCCACAGCTCAACGACCTCCTCTCCAGCATGCAGGTCGATCTCGATCGCGACCTCCCGGTTCGAGGCCAGGTCCACCAGGGTCCGGTCCTCGCCCACACCCCCGGCCAGGCACACCTGCACGCCATTGAAATACACGTCCAGCGCGTCGGCGTCGTAGGGCGCCACGTCCGCAGGGACGGTGCCCACCTGGGCAATGACGCCCCCCCAGTTCGGGTCGTTGCCGAAAATCGCGGCCTTGAGCAGGTTCGAGCGGGACACGGCGCGGGCCACCGCGAGCCCGGCCTCCTGCGAGCTGGCACCGACCACGCGGATGAGCACGTCGTGCGAAGCGCCCTCGGCGTCCGCGATGAGCTGGCGCGCCAGCGACTGGGCCACCGCCGTAAGCTGCCCCGTGAAGTCCTCGGGCACGACGCCGGAGGCGCCGCTGGCGAGCAGGAGCACCGTGTCGTTCGTGGACATTGCCCCGTCGGAGTCGATCCGGTTAAACGACGCCGCCACCGCGGCCTCCAGTGCCTCCTGGGCTTGCGCATTGGTCAGCACCGCGTCGGTAGTCATGACGCAGATCATCGTGGCCATGCCCGGGGCGAGCATGCCCGCGCCCTTGGCCATCCCGCCAATCGTGTACGGCCCGGCGATACCGGCCTGTTTGCTGACCGTGTCGGTGGTGCAGATCGCCTCGGCGGCATCGGCTCCGGCGTCAGCGCTGAGGTGAGCCCCGGCGTCGGCGATGCCCGCGAGCAGCTTGCTCATCGGCAAGCGCTCGCCGATGAGCCCGGTGGAGCACACTGCCACCTCCTCGGGCTCCCGCCCGAGCATGGCCGCGGTATGGCGGGCGGTGGTCACCGTGTCCTCGAAGCCGGGCTGGCCGGTGGCTGCATTCGCACCGCCCGAGTTGATGACGGCGGCGGTCTGCGTGCCGCCTGCGATCTGCTTCATCCAACGCACGGGCGCGGCGTAGACGCGGTTGGAGGTGAGGACCATAGCCGAGGTCGGCTGCGGGCCGTCGTTGACGACGAGCGCGACGTCGCGCCCGGCGCTCTTCAGCCCCGCGCGCACGCCCGCCACCCGGAAGCCCTGCGGGGCCGTGACGCCGAGGGGCTGGACGTCCGCGGCGGTGTCGGTAAAGAGAATCATGGCGCTACTCCAATCTGGGACAGGCCGGTTGTTTCGGGAAGGCCGAGGGCCAGATTCATCGACTGGGTGGCCGCCCCGGCGGTGCCCTTGACCAGATTGTCGATCGCGCAGATCGCGGTGATGCGCCGCGCGTCGGCGTCGAGCTCGGCGTGGACGAGCGCGAGGTTGGAGCCCGCCACGATGCCCGTGGAAGACCAGTCGGGCGACCACGCGACGAAGGGCTCGTCGGCGTAGGCGCCCCGGTAGGCCTCGAGCACGCGCTCCGGGCTCACGCCCTCCACCGGGATCGAGACCGTGGCGAGGATGCCGCGCGACATCGGCACGAGGACGGGGGTGAAGGACAGGCTCACGGTCGGCGCGCCGGCCGTGATGAGGTTCTGCGCGATCTCTGGGATGTGGCGGTGGGTGCCGCCCACGGCGTAGGGCGTGGCCGACTCGATGGCCTCGGAGGCCAGCAGGTGGGTTTTGGGCGACTTACCCGCACCCGAGTAGCCCACTGAGAGGATCGCCACGATGTCCTCCCCGCTTGCCAGCCCGGCGGCGATCGCCGGCTGGACGGCGAAGGTAACGGCCGAGGCGTTGCAGCCGGGGGCGGCGATGCGGCGCGTCGCGGCGAGCAGCTCACGCTGGGTGAGCCCCGTGGCGCGGATGAGCTCGGGCATGCCGTACGTCCACGGCTCGGCCGCCTCCGAGTGGTAGTAGCGCTCCCAGGCCACCGGGTCGGTCAGCCGGTGGTCGGCGCCGAGGTCAATGATGAGGGCGTCCGGATTGATCTGCTCGATCTGTGCCGTGATCGCAGCCGACGCGCCGTGGGGAAGGCCGAGGACGACGACGTCGTGATCAGCGAGCACCTCCGCCTCAAGCGACTGGATCTCAAGGTGTCGCAATGGCCACAGGTGCCTCTGGTGCTCACCGAGCGTGCCGCGCGAGCTGTGTGCGGCGACGGTGGCGACCTTCATGTCAGGGTGTGCGGCGAGTACGCGCGCGACCTCGCCACCTGCATATCCGGTGACGCCAGCGATAGCAACAGAGTACGTCATACGTATAACTATACGCTCCGGCGCATCTTTCCCCACTGGCGTCCACTGTGAGAACAGACACCGAACCCAGTGCACTTAAGAGCCCTTTATGTAAAACCCTACCCATATGAGTGGATTGTTGAGAAACTCAAGACATGAAGAAAGCAATGCCGCATTCGTCTCGCGATGACCTCATGTTCGAGGCCGCCTACCTCTACTACATGGAGGGCCTCACCCAACAGGCCATCGGCACACGCCTGGGATACACCCGCTGGACGATCGGCCGCCTCATCGACGAGGCACGCCAAACCGGGCTCGTCACCATCACGATCAACCACCCGCGCATCCAGACCCACCACCTCGAGATGCAAATCGCCGAGCAGCTGGGACTCAAGCGCGCGATCGTCGTGCCGTCGAAGAACGGCGACGGGCGCCAGGTGGTGGCCCGCGCCACCGCCCAGTTCCTCATGAGCCGCGCGCCCATCCGCTCCCTCGCCGTGGCCTGGGGGCGCACGATGACCGCGCTCGCCACCGCGCTGCCCGAGCACTGGTCACCCGGCATCCGCGTCTACCAAACGAACGGCGGGCCCACCCACCACGGCGACAACGAGGTCTCATCCTCCATCTCCGCCATGGCACGCAAGGCCCCCGGCACCGCGTTCACGCTCCCGGCCCCCACGATCATCGGCAACCCGGACCTCGGCCCGCAGCTCATGGCCGAACCCTCCATCACCCGGATCTTCGAGGGCGCCGCCGGAGCGGACCTCGTCGTCTACTCCCCCGGCACGGTCTCCAAGGAGTCCGTGCTGGTCGAATCGGGATTCATCCCGGAAGAGACCATCGACATGCTGCGGCGCAAGGGCTCGGTGGGAGACATCCTCTCCCACTACGTCGACGCCGACGGGAACCCCATCTCCGCCCAGCTCGAACGGCGCACGATCGCCTACCCGCTACGCAACCTCGCCCAGGCCCACCTCTCGGTGGCGGTGGCCGGCGAGGTGGAGAAGGCGCCCGCCATGGTGGCGGCCGCCCGCGCCAAGCTTGCCCAAATATTCATTATCGACACCTACACGGCCGAGGCAATCTTGGCCTACACCTCGAAGGAGAACTAAATGGCAACCATCGCAATTCTCGGCGCCGGCATCATGGCCACCGCCCTCACCTTCCCGCTCACGGAGAACGGCCACAAGGTCAACCTCGTTGGCACCCACCTCGATCGTGACATCATCGAGTCGATCCAGACCACGGGCGTCCACCCCGACCTCGACCTCAAGGTCAACGACAAGGTGGTGGCTTACCAGCTCGAGGACGCCGAGGCCGCCTTCGAGGGCGCCGACGTGGCGATGTCCGGCGTCAACTCCTTCGGCGTGCGCTGGGCGGGCGAGCGCCTGGCCAAGCTGGTGAGGCCCGGCATGAAGGTCCTCAACGTCACCAAGGGCATGGAGGCCGACGACGACGGCACGCTCCACCTACTCCCGGACGTGCTGCGCTCCTACTTCGACGAGGACCTGGCCAACTCCGTGACCTGGAACGCGATTGTGGGCCCGTCGATCGCGGGCGAGGTGGCCGTCCACCACGACACGTGCGTCATCTTCGCCGGCGAGGACCAGGACTCGCTCGACTACCTGGCCGACCTGTTCCGCACGGACTACTACCACGTGTGGACCTCCACCGACTTCCGCGGGTGCGAGATCGGCGCCGCCACGAAGAACATCTACGCCTTCGCCGCCGGCCTCGGCGCCGGGCTCCTGCGCAAGGAAGGCAAGCAGGATGACCGCTACGTGCGCTTCAACTACAACGCGGCCGTGTTCGGCCAGGGCCAGACCGAGCTTCGCCAGTTCATGACCCTGCTTGGCGGCAAGCCCGAGACGGCCGACGGCCTGGCGGGCGTGGGCGACATGTATGTCACCTCCGCCGGCGGACGCAACGTCAAGGCGGGCACGTTCGTGGGTGAGGGCGTCCCGTTCTCCGAGGTGCGCGACTCACTGATGAAGGGCGTGACTCTCGAGGGCGTCCAGGCGATCCGCGTGATCGGCGGCGCGCTTGAGCCGCTCACCGAGCGCGGCGTGATCAAGCCCGAGGACTTCCCGCTATGCCGCTACCTCTACCAGATCATCGAGAAGGATGCCCCGCTCGACATGCCGTGGGAGAAGTTCTTCGGCGGTATGAAGTAATCAGGTGCCAATCGGCGCAAATTGCGCCCGCGTGAGCCCGGCCAGATCGGCCGGGCTCATTGCTACCGACAGGGTGCGCTTGCCCGCCGAGACGACGAAGCGATCCAAAGTCTGCGCCGAGGAATCGATCCACGTGGGCAACTGGCGGTTCTGCCCGAGCGGCGAGATCCCGCCCGTGACGTACCCGGTGAGTTTTTCGGCGTCGTGCGGAGCAATCATCGCAGCGGACTTGCCGCCCGCGGCCTTCGCCAGCGCCTTGAGGCTCAACCGCCCCGACGCGGGCACGACGGCGACCACGGGGTGGCCATCCACACTCACCATGAGCGTCTTGAAGATCATGTGCGGGTCAATCCCGAGCACGCGCGAGGTGTCGAGCGCGTAACCGCCGTCCATCTGCTCCGAGTGCTCGTACTCGATGAGCTCGTAGTCCACGCCGGCCCAGTTCAGGGCCTGGAGCGCCCGGGTTGCACCTTTGTTCTTCGCCATAACACCATCCTATGGGCGCGGGCCCTGCCGAGTGGCAGGGCCCGCGTGTCGGTCAACCGCAATCACATCCGTAGCTGCGCATCGAATGCCTTCTTCGCGGCCTTGATCACCCGGTTGCGCACCTGGGCGATCTCCTCGGCAGGCAGGGTGTGATCCCCACGGAAGCGGAGGGCGAAGGCGAGGGACTTCTTACCCTCGTCGATCTGGTCGCCGGTGTAAACGTCGAAGAGGCGGATCTCCTCAAGGATCTCCCCCGCCGCCTCAGCCAGCACCTTTTCCACCTCCGCGGCCGTCACCTGCTCATCGACCACGAGGGCGAAGTCCTCCTTGGCCACCGGATGGGTGAAGACGGGCCCCACCGTGATCGGATCACCGCCACGCGCCTCGATGAGCGCATCCAGGTCGAATTCGAAGGCCACCGTGCGGGCGGGCAGCTCGAAGGCCTTGCACACGCGCGGGTCCAGCTCGCCCGCATACCCGATCACGGCCCCGCCCACGGCGAGCTCGGCACACCGGCCCGGGTGGAATGGCGCGTACTCGGCATTCGCGACCCCGAGCGTGAGATCGATCGTGCGGGCGGCGGTCTTGACCGCCTCCACCGCGTCGCGCCAGTTCCAGGTCTGGGCCGGCAGATCCGCCGCAGCCTGGGTGACCGCCGGGATTGCCACGCCCGCCACGTGATGCGGCTGGGCCGGGATCGAGGCGAGGAGCGCCTCCAGCGCCTCGGGATCGGGCCGCTTGCCCACGCCCGGATTCGCCGCCAGCGCAATGCCGGTGGGCCGCGTGACAACCCCGGCCTCGAACACCGCCACGGTCGGGTTGCCGCGCGCCACGTTCATGCGCGCAGTCTCCAACAACGAATCAAGGAGCGAGGTGCGCATGTAAGGAGCCTCCTCCTGCAGCGGGTTGGCCAGCCGGATCGCGAGCCGGCGATCGTCGTCGTCAGCAATGCCCTGCTTCGCAAACGCCTCGGCGGAGACGAACGGGTAGGACAGCACCTCGGTCCAGCCGGCCTCGGCGAGCGCACGGCTAATGTCGCGGCGGTGGCGCTGGGCCGGGCGCAGGCCCGCACCTGCGGGTGCGGTCGGCAACCAGGACGGGATCTCGTCATAGCCCACCAGCCGGGCCACTTCCTCGACCAGGTGCGCCGGGCCCGTGAGATCCGGTCGCCACGTGGGCGGGGTGACCAACAGGGCGTCGTCGCCCGACACGGCGCAACCGATCTGCTCGAGGATCTCCACGATCCGCTCGCGGCCGAGGTCGAGGCCCGTGAGGCGGGCGACCTCGAAGATGTCGAAGGTGAGCGGCTCGGGCAGAGTAGTCTGATCGTAATCCGAGTTCGCCTCATCGATCCTCCCGCCGCCGAACTCCACGAGGAGCTCGGCCACGCGCTGGGCGGCAACGCCGGCCACACGCGGGTCCACGCCACGCTCGAAACGCTTGGAGGCCTCCGAGGGCAACTTATGCTTGCGGGCCATTCGCGCCACGGAGACGGGATCGAAGTGGGCCGCCTCGATGAGGACGTTCGTGGTCGCATCCGTGATCTCCGTGTCCAGGCCGCCCATCGTGCCGGCCAGGCCGATCACGCGCGCCCCGCGCCCGCCCTCGGAATCGGTAATGAGCAGATCGTCCCCGCCGAGCGCGCGCTCCACGCCGTCCAGCGTGACAAGGGTTTCGCCGTCGTTGGCCCGCCGCACCACGATCGGGGCCACGAGCGTGTCGAGGTCGTAGGCGTGTAGCGGCTGGCCGAGGTCGAGCATGACGTAGTTAGTCACGTCCACCGCCAGCGAGATCGAGCGCATGCCCGCAGCCAACAGACGCTCCTGCATCCACGCCGGCGAGGCGGCCTGCGGTTTGATCCCCCGCACGATGCGCGTAACGAAGCGGTCACAGCCCGGAACGCCGTGGATCGGCGCCGCGTCGTCCACCTCCACCAGGAAGCCGTCCTCCGTGGGTGTCGGCAGCGGGGCGGAAAGGTTTTCCTCGAGCCCCAGGTCGGTGAAGCGGGCACCCGTGGAGTGGGCGAACTCGCGGGCCACGCCGCGCATGGCGAAGCAGTAGCCGCGGTCCGGGGTCACGTTGATCTCCAGCACCTCGCCGGCGAGGCCAAGGTAGTCGAGCACGTCCTCACCCACCGCCGGGATGCCGCGCTCGGCGGCCTCCTCCGGGCTGGAGGCGAGCACGATAATGCCGTCGTGATCCTCGCCCAGGCCCAGCTCGGCCTTCGAGCAGATCATGCCGTCCGAGACGTGCCCGTACGTCTTACGCGCCGCGATGCGGAAATCACCCGGCAATACGGCGCCCGGAAGCGAGACCACCACGTAATCGCCCTCGACGAAGTTGTGAGCGCCGCAAATAATGCCGCGCGAGGCCAGTTCCGAGGGCTCCTTGCCCTCGCCCGGGGCGTCGTTATGCGCGCCCACGTCCACGCGGCAGTAGTTGATGAGCTTGCCGTTCTTCTGCTCGTTCTTCTCCAGCGTCAGCACGCGCCCGACGACGATCGGCCCGGTCACGTCCGGGCGGTGGATTTCCTCTTCCTCCAGGCCCACACGCACCAGGTCAGCTGCGAGCTGCTCGGCCGTGAGGCCGGCCGGGACCTCAACGTGGTCGGAGAGCCAATCAATATCGATCCTCGGCATTAGTTGCCCCTTCCGGTCGCGGCGAACTGGGCGGAGAAGCGCACGTCGCCCTCCACCATGTCGCGCATGTCGTCGATGGAGTTGCGCAGCATGAGCGTGCGCTCGATGCCCATGCCGAAGGCGAAGCCCGTGTAGAGGTCCGGGTCAATACCCGCGTTGCGCAGCACCTCCGGGTTGACCATGCCGCAGCCACCCCACTCGATCCAGCCCGGGCCGCCCTTCTTCTGCGGGAACCACAGGTCCATCTCCGCGCTCGGCTCGGTGAACGGGAAGAACGACGGGCGCAGGCGCGTGCGCGCCTCCGGGCCGAACATGCCCTTGGCGAAGTGATCGAGCGTGCCCTTGAGATGCTCCATCGTCAGACCCTTGTCCACCGCCAGGCCCTCGATCTGGTGGAAGACCGGGGTGTGGGTGGCATCGAGGGCATCGGTGCGGAAGACCTTGCCCGGGCACACCACGTAGATCGGCGGCTCACCGCGGTCCAGCATAACGTGGGACTGCACCGGCGAGGTGTGCGTGCGCAGCACCAGACCCGTAGCATCCGCCACCTTCTCCTCGCCGGCCGCTCCCACGCGCTCCACGCTGCGCACATAGAACGTGTCCTGCATCTGGCGTGCCGGATGATCCGGGCCGAAGTTCAGCGCGTCGAAGTTAAACCACTCGTTTTCCACCTCGGGGCCCTCGGCCACCTCCCAGCCCATGGCCACGAAGAGGTCGCAGATGTCCTCCATGAGCACGGGCAGCGGGTGGCGGGCACCCAGCGGCGCGCGCCTGGTCGGCACCGTGACGTCCACACGCTCCTCGCGCAGCACGCGCTCCTGGTCGGCCGCCTCCAGACGCGCGGCCGCCACGGCCAACGCCGCCTGAATGTCTTTGCGGGCCGCGCCCATGAGCTTGCCGGCCACCGGCTTGTCGGCCTTATCCAGGTTGCGAATCTGCATATTCGCGTGCGTGATCGGCGCGTTGTCTCCGCTGTGGGCCAGGCGCGCCGCCTTCAATTCATCGAGGCTCGACGCACGTGCGAATGCGTCTCGCGCATCGGCCACCGCCTGCGCGATCCCGGCCTCGTCGAGTGGACTGAGAGTCATGTCTACCTTTCCTTGCCCCCGCAGGCGCGGGTTTACGCTCCAAGTCTAATCATTGAGCCAGCCCGGGGCGATTTCGGTCTACTGTGGCCCGCGCAACGACGCCGTCGCCCAACTCACGTCCGCGCGATCGGCCCGCTCCAGGTCCCGAGCTCCGCCACCTCGGTGCGCTCCCAACCCCGGTCGTGCGCCACGGCGTCGGCAAGCTCCTGCGCCCACACCGCATACCACGGGCTGTTGGGGTGGAAGAGGTCGATCGCATGGTAGGAAAACAGGTAGGTGGCCATCGGCAGGCTCTGAGAGATACTGCGGATGTCGATGACGCGGTGAGACTCGAGCCGATCGATGCTGGCCGAGAACTCCTCCGCCCGCGCGTCGGCCGTCATCACCCCGAACGAGGGGATATTCATGACGAACGAGCCGGCGGGCAGCTCGCCCTCCAGACGCTCGACGTAAGCGGCAAACTCATCCTGGCTCAGCCACGGCTGGAGCACGTCGTTGCCGCCGATGTCGAGGCTGACGACGTCAGGGCGCAACGGCTCGCCCGCCACCTTGAGCCCGCGCAACTGCGGTAGCTGGGTACCGAGCACCGACTGGATCGTGCCGCCCGAGAGCGACAGGTTAAGCAGCACGACCTCGCGCCCGCTCATCTCCTCCAGCGCCCGCGCGAACCGGGGCACGTAGCCCTCCTGAACCACCCGGGCGCCCAGGCCCTGGGCCGCCGAATCCCCGAGCGCCACGTAGATGAGTGGCATCTCGCCGCCCACCTGCGCGATCTGGTCAAGGCGGGCCAGTTCAGCCTGGAGGTGGCGCTCCCAATACCGGCGGAAAGGCGAGTTCTGCTTCGCCACTCCCCGGCGGCGCACCATCCCGGCCATCACTCCCAGCGCGACCACTCCTGCAATCTTGCCCTTCAGCGCGTCGACCTTCCCCTCACTAGCTGGTCCGGCCATGGGATCTCCACATCCAGCACCTTCGCCCAGTGTCGCGGCACGTACGGGTCATGGAGCCCCACGCGTCCCACGTAGACCACGTCCGCCTCTTCTTCATAGACGACGACGTCGGCCTGCGTGGCGTTCGTGATCTGCCCGGCGGCGCCCACCACGGCGCCCGTCTCCTCCCGGATCCGGCGGGCGAAAGGGACCTGGTATCCCGGGCCGGCGGGGATCTTAACGGGGAAGCAACCGCCCGTGCTCACGGACCAGAAATCGACGTCGGGAAGCTCGCGCACCAGCCGGATCGAATCCTGCAGCGTCCACCCGTAGCTGCCGTCCACCTCCTCGAAGTTCTCCGCCAGCCAGTCGGTGGCCGAGATCCGCACGAAGAGCGGCACGTCGCCGATCACCGCACGCACCGCGCGCACAACCTCGCGCAGGAGGCGCGTGCGGCCCTCGAAGTCTCCGCCCCAGGCGTCCTCGCGATGATTCGATATCGGGGAGAGGAACTGGTGAATGAGGTAGCCGTGGGCGGCATGGATCTCGATCGCCTGGAAGCCGGACTCCACCGCCAGGTTCGCCGAGCAGGCGAACTGGGCAATAACGGCCTGGATCTCGGCCTCCGTCATCTCCCGCGGAGCGGGCAGGCCCTCGAACGCAATCGCGCTGGGCCCCACGGTCTCCCACGCCTCCTCGGGCGGTAACGCGCCACCACCGAGCCCACCCCGCGTGGAGGCCTTGCGGCCCGCGTGGTTGAGCTGGATCGCGGCCACCCCGCCGTGCTGGGTGATGACCCGGGCGATGTGCCGGAAGGCCGGCACATCCGCCTCATCATCCAGGCACAGGCACTTGTTCGAGATGCGCCCCACCGGGGTGACCGCCGTTGCCTCCACCGTGATGAGGCCAAAGCCGCCCACAGAGCGGGAGGCGTAGTGCTGGTAGTGCCAGTCGTTCGGCCGACCCAGCCACTCCCCCGACTCCCCCGCGCAATATTGGCACATCGGCGGCAGCCAGATCCGGTTGCGGACCTGCAACCCGCGTAACTCGATGGGATCGAAAAGACTCACTAAATCTCCTCCGGCACCATGGAGATCGCTCCACACGGGCATTCCTCGGCACACACGCCGCAGCCCTTGCAGTAATCGTACTTGAACTCATACACGCCGGAGGCAATCTTCGTGACCGCGTTATCCGGGCACACGCCGAAGCAGTTGTCACACCCGAAGCAGTTGCCGCAACTCATGCAACGCCGCGCCTCGTAGATCGCCGACTCCTCGTCCAGGCCGATCACCACCTCGTCGAAGGTGGAGGAGCGCCGGGCGCCCTCGAGGCGCTTGCGCATCTTGTGCGGGGCGTCAGAGTAGTACCAGGTCTCCATCCGATCGAGCGTGGCGTCCCCGTGCTTGTCCGCCGGGGCGTACGTGCCACCCCTCAGCCAGGAGTCGATGTAGCGGGCGGCCTTCTTGCCGTGCCCGATCGCCACGGTCACGTTCTTCTCCGCCTTGATCATGTCGCCACCGGCGAAGACACCCGGGCGGCCCGTCATCATCTGGCCAGAAACCGTGACGACGCCGTCGTTGATCTCCACGCCCTCCACTCCCTCGAGGAGCGTGAGGTCGGACTGCTGGCCAAGCGCCATGATGAGCGAATCGGCGGCCAGCTCCTCGTACTCGCCGGTGGGCTGGGGGAAGCCGTTCTCGTCCAGGGCCATCTTCTCGATCTTGATCGAGCCGGCATCCACGTGGTCCACTGTGGACAGCCAGCGCATCGTGATGCCCTCCTCCTCGGCCTCCTGGACCTCCGAAT
Organism: Trueperella sp. HMSC08B05; assembly: GCF_001808405.1. Lineage (NCBI taxonomy): Bacteria > Bacillati > Actinomycetota > Actinomycetes > Actinomycetales > Actinomycetaceae > Trueperella > Trueperella sp. HMSC08B05. The sequence continues at coordinate 32,815 of NZ_KV793237.1, forward strand.
CATGGGCCGGCATCCGATCGCGCGTGCGGCGGTAGAGAATGACCGACTCGGTGGCGCCCAGGCGCTTGGCCGTACGGGCGGCGTCCACAGCCGTATTGCCGCCACCGTAGACCACCACCACGCGGCCGAGGAGTGGCTGGCTAGCATTCGCCGCGAAGCCGTCCTCCTCCACGTCGCGCAGCACGTCCACCGCGTCCATCACGTGCGAGGCCGACCCGGCGGGCACGTTGATGTTCTTCCCGATCTGGGCGCCCACCGCAGTGAAGACCGCGTCGAAGTCGGCAAGTGCGGCCTCGACGTCGTCGACCCGCGTGTTTTGCTCGAAGGTGACGCCCATGTCGGCAATCCGCTGGATCTCCGCGTCGAGGATATTGCGCGGGAGGCGGTAGGACGGGATGCCATAGCGCATCATGCCGCCCGGCTTCTCACCCAAGTCCCGCACCGTGACCTCATGGCCGAGCAGGGCGAGGTGGTAGGCGGCCGACAGCCCCGCCGGGCCCGAGCCGACCACCAGGACCTTCTTTCCCGACGGCGCGGCGGCAACCTCAACCTTCCAGCCCTCCTCGATCGCCTTGTCACCAAGGAAGCGCTCAACCGAGTTGATGCCCACCGCCTCGTCCACCTGGGCGCGGTTACACGCCACCTGGCAAGAGTGGTAGCACACGCGGCCCATGCAGGCGGGAAGCGGGTTGTTGACCATGATCTCGCGCCAGGCCGCCTCGTAGTCGCCTTCCTCGGTGTGGTAGAGCCACTTTTGGATGTTCTCCCCCGCCGGGCACTGCTTGTTACACGGAGGCAGGAGGTTGACGTAGACCGGCCGCTCCGAACGCCACGTGCCCGTGCGATTCGCCGCCGAGGAGCCCACCTCGAGGGTGATCGCAAACGGCAGGTTTTCCTTCTCGTCTCGCAGCGATGTCATGATTCGTCTCCCTCGTACTTGACAAACTCATCCAACGACTCGTCATCGATCAGGTCATAGCTCCTGATATTGCGGTCCGCCATTTCCTGGATCCGACGAATCACCTCCGGGTCCGCGCCCTTCTTGAATAGGTGGGCGAAGCGGCGCTGGAGGCGCAGGTAGTCCTCCACGGGCGCCGGGCGGCGGATCTTCGACACGGACGTGATCTCGCCATACTCGGCCTCGTAGACCGGAAACAGGCCAGTCTGGGTGGCCAGGCGCGCCACCTTGACCGTAACTCCGGAGGCGGTGCCCCAGCCGAGCGGGCACGGCACGAAGATGTGGATGTAGCGCGCGCCGTGCATACCCATCGCCTTCGTCACCTTGTACTCGAGATCGCGCAGGTCAGCCACCGTGGCGGTGGCGACGTAGGGGATCTCGTGCGCCATCGCAATGCGCGGCAAGTCCTTGCCCTGGCCCCAGGTATTGCCCGGCTCCGGGCCGACGGGCTGGGTGGTGGACGTGCGGGCCGTGGGCGGGGTGGCGCCCGATCGCTGCACGCCCGTGTTCATGTAGGCCTCGTTGTCGTAGCAAATGTAGAGCACGTCGTCGTTACGCTCGAACATGCCCGACAGGGGGCCGAAGCCGATGTCCACCGTGCCGCCGTCGCCGCCCTGGGCCACCACCCGCACGTCCGACTTGCCCATCGCCTTCAGGCCGGCGGCCGCACCGGTGGCAACGGCAGCCGTGTTGCCGAACAGCGAGTGCATCCACGGCAGGTTCCACGAGGTTTCGGGATACGGGGTGGAGAAGACCTCAAGACAGCCCGTGGCGTTGATGGCTACCACGTGGTTGTCGGTGGCCGCCATCGCCGCATCGAGGGCGTAGCGGGCGCCGAGCGCTTCGCCGCAGCCCTGGCAGGCGCGGTGACCCGAGGTCAGGGAGTTGAAGCGGTTCGGTCCGGATTGGACCGACTGGTACTGCCCGTCCACCAACCGGTTGCCCACCGCGAAGGATCCGACCTGGTAGAACTTGACCTCTTCGCGGGAGGGGATCGCCGTCTGGCGGTACTCCGGGCTTGGCAAATCAACGGATGTCATCGTGACCTTCTTCCTGTGCCCGCTCCGCGTAGTGGCGGATCATGTTTTCCGGAATCGCGCCGGATCTGCGCATCTTCGCCTCGCGCTCCAGTTCGTGCTCCACGAGCTCCGTGTCGAGGTCGAGGAACGTCAGGTGCTCCACCTCGTCACGCACCGCCTTGTCCAGGTAGGCGTTGAGCGAAGCGATCGTGATGTCGCGCCCGCCCAGGCCCGCGATCAGTTCGTGGCAGGTGAAGTGCAGCCCGCGCATGGCCGCCCGGCAGTGGGAGGAGACGATGCCGCCGATGCCCACCGAGAACGCCTTCTCCAGCACCACGAAGCGCTTGGCGTTCTTCAACACCTCGCGCACCGCCGCCGACGGGAACGGACGGAAGGACACGAGCGAGAGCACGCCGATCTTCTCCCCCGCCTCGCGCCGCATGTCGACGACGTCGCGCAGCGTGCCCGTGACCGAACCGAGGCAGACGACGATCGTTTCCGCGTCCTCGCACTTGTACTCGTGCAGCAACCCGCCCGAATCGCGGCCGAAGATCTCCTTGAACTCGGCCTGGATGCGCGGCATGAGCTCGAGCGCGTCAAGCTGCTTGTGGTGGGCGAGGTAGCGCACCTCGGTGAAGGCCTCCGGACCCACCATCGCGCCGATCGAGATCGGATCGGCCGGGTCGAGCACCTGGCGCGGCTCGTAGGGCGGCAGGAAGCGATCCACCTGTTCCAGCTCGGGGATGTCCACCTGCTCCACGGCGTGGGTCAGAATGAAGCCGTCCATACACACCATCACCGGCAGCGAGAGCTCCTCGGCGATCCGGAAGGCCTGTACGTGCAGGTCCGCCGCTTCCTGGTTGTCCTTCGCGTACAGCTGCAGCCAGCCAGAATCGCGCTGGGACATCGCGTCCGAGTGGTCGTTCCAGATGTTGATCGGCGAGCCGATTGCGCGGTTGGCCACTGTCATAACGATCGGCAGGCCCAGTCCGGAGGCATTGTAGACCGCCTCGACCATGTAGAGCAGGCCCTGGGAGGCGGTGGCGGTGTAGGCACGGGCGCCCACGGCCGAAGCTCCGATGGAGGCCGACATGGCCGAGAACTCCGACTCGACGTTGATGTACTCACAGTTCTCAAGCTCGCCCTTCTTCACCATCGCCGACAGGCCCTCCACGATGTGGGTCTGGGGTGAGATGGGGTAGGCGGCGACGACGTTGGGCCGGCACGCGGCCACGGTCTGGGCGATCGCCTGCGATCCCTCAATTTGCTTCAGCATTGAGCGCCTCCTTCTTAGCTAGCACCAGGTCATATGCCTCCTGGGCGGCGGCCACGTTCATCTCTCCTACCCGCCCGGGGAAGCGCTCAGAGATCGCCTTGGCCACCGACTCCATCTTGTACAGGCCGGTCAGCGCCGCGGCCGCGCCGAGGAGCACGGCGTTAGGGACGGTGCGCCCGGTGTGTTTGCGCGCGATGTCCGCGGCCGGGATCGTCATGAAGTGGCCCTGCGGCATCTCGGCCTGACGCTCGGTGAGCCCAAGCTCCGCGCTGCGCTTGGAGGAATTGATGAGCACGTAGCCACGCGGGTTCAGCCCCGAAAACACATCGACAATGCCAAGCAGCGTGGGATCTTGCACGATGAGCAGATCCGGATGAAGCACGGGTTCGCGAGTGCGGATCTCTTCCTCACGGACCCGGCAGTAGGCGACGACGGGCGCGCCGGTGCGCTCGGATCCAAACGAAGGGAATGCCTGGGCGTGACGACCCTCGGCGAACGCGGCCATTGCAACGAGGTCAGAGGCGGTCACCACGCCTTGGCCGCCTCGCCCATGGATGCGAATTTCTACCATGACACCGATCATAGTTCTGGCGTGGTAAGGACGAGCCCGGCATTAGGTAAGACTTGAATTAGCTAATTTTTACAGACACTGAAATAGGGACGGCGCACCCGGCCGCGGGGACCTTCGTCCCTTAAAGCGTTCTTTCTCAGCGGGCCTCGGCCGCACGCTGCGCCAGTGCGCTGGCGTACAGGCACAGCGAGCTCGCCACGCCCGCGTTCAGCGATTCCGCCGCGCCCCACATGGGAATTCGCACCCTATGGTCAGCCAGCTCCAGTTGGGCGGGCGTGAACCCGTGGGCCTCGTTACCCACCAGCCACATCGTGGGGGACGCAAGATCTAGGACCTGCGACCCGGCGCCGTCCACCCGTGAAAAATCGCCCGGGCACACCATGGCCTGTGCCAAATCGCGCTCCCCACTCCCGTCCGCGCACAGCACCTGGATGCCGGCCGCGCGCGCCGCTCCGACCGCCTCCTGCACGGCCACCGAGAGGATCGGCAGGTGGAAAACCGACCCTGCTGAGGAGCGGATCACCTTGGGGTTGAACAGCTCCACTGAGCCCGGGCCGAGCAGCACGGCGTCAGCGCCCGCGGCGTCGGCGGTGCGGATGACCGTGCCGAGGTTGCCCGGGTCGGCCGACTCCGCCAGGCACACCAGCAACCGCGGCGCACGCCCAAGCACGTCGGCCAACGACGGCTGGCCGGGCACGTCCGCCACCGCGAGCCAGCCCTGGGCCGACGTCGACAGGCGCGCGAAGTCCGCCTCGGACAGCACGTGCGTGTACGGATCGACCCGTTGGGCGAGCGAGTCGAGGTCAGGGTGACGAGCGAGGCCCTCCTCCGTGACGTACAGGTCGCGAAGCTCCGGGCGCGCAAGCACCTCGCGCACCGCCTGCGGGCCCTCCACGAGGATCTGGCCGTAGCGCTCCCGGTTCCTGCGCGACTGCAGGCCGGCAACCTTCTTCGCCTGGCCCGTTAGGCCCTCGAAGCGGCGCGGCACCTACGCTCCCCTCACCGCGGAATACCGCGGGGCGTTCAAGTCCTTTTCCGAGATCATCGCCCGGTTATCGACGTCGACCGGGATCGGCCACTCGATGCCCAGCTCCGGATCAAGCGGGGCCAGCGCCGAGCCCGGCATCCCCGCCGTCCACTCCCGGTCGAAGAAGTAGAGGTACTCCGACTCCTCCAGCGCCTGGAAGCCGTTGCATACGCCCTGCGGGACCAGCACCATCGTGCCCGGGGTGATCTCCACGGTCACCACCTGGCCCCGCGTGGCCGAGCCCTCGCGGATGTCCACGTAGGCGCCGAAGACCCGCCCGAAGACCACCGTGACCAGCTTCGTCATCGCCTCCGCGTGAAGGCCGCGCACGGCCCCCTTGTGCGTGAGCGTGTTGTTCGCCTGGGCAAACGAGCTCACCAGCCCGCGCTCCTCCAGCCAGGACCTGCGCACTAGCTCACGGATCGTGCCGCGTTCGTCCGTGACCTGCTTCGGCGTGATGACGTAAAGGCCCTCAATGGCCGTGGCCTGCATGGCCGGTTCAATAATTTCCACGGTTCCTCCGTTTTTCCTTCATGGTACCAGCGCAAAATCAGTGAAGCGGGCCCCGAAAACCTCGGGGCCCGCCACAATGAGTGCGTTACTTGTTCGCCGGAGCGTTCACGTCCGCCGGAAGGGCGGCCTTGGCGGCGTCGACAAGCGCCTTGAAGGCGGCCGGGTCATTCACCGCGAGCTCGGCGAGCATGCGGCGATCAACCTCAATGCCGGCCAGCGACAGGCCCTGCATGAAGCGCGAGTAGACCATGCCCTCGGCGCGGCACGCAGCGTTGATGCGCTGGATCCACAGCTTGCGGAACTCATTCTTGCGCACCTTGCGGTCGCGGTAGTTGTAGACGAATGAGTGGGTAACCTGCTCCTTGGCCTTGCGGTACAGGCGCGAGCGCTGGCCGCGGTAGCCCTTGGCGCGCTCAAGCGTGGTACGGCGGGACTTCTTGGAGTTCAGTGCATTCTTTACGCGAGCCATCTCTACTCCTTACATGCCAAGAAGGCGCTTGGTGGGCTTGACGTCGGCCTGGGCCACCGGCTGGTCCGAGGACAGGCGGCGGGTACGACGCGAGGACTTGTGCTCGAGAAGGTGGCGCTTGCCCGCCTGCTCGCGCATGAGCTTGCCGCTACCGGTGACGCGGAAGCGCTTCTTAGCACCCGAGTGGGTCTTCATCTTAGGCATTATTCGTATTCTTTCTTGACTAGTTCGCTGCCGTCTCAGCCTGCTCATCGGAGGCGGCATCCTGCCGGGCGCGGCGCGAATCGGCGCGGTGAGCTGCGCGCTCTGCCTCACGCCTGCGGCGCTGGTCGGACTTGGCCTGCGACTTGCGACGAATAGGAGCAAGCACCATCACCATGTTGCGACCATCGACGCGAGGGGCAGACTCCACGGTGGAGTTTTCCTCAGTGTCGTTCGCAATACGCTCCATGAGGCGCACACCCATCTCCGGACGCAGCTGCTCGCGGCCCTTGAAGCGAAGCTGGATCTTGACCTTGTCTCCCCCATCAAGGAATTTCTTGATGGCCGAGACCTTCGTGTCGTAATCGTGCTTGTCAATCTTCAGGCTCAGGCGAATCTCCTTGAGTTGGGTATTGGCCTGATTGCGGCGAGCTTCGCGCTTCTTCTGCGCGGCTTCGTACTTGAACTTGCCGTAGTCCATCAGCTTGGCCACTGGCGGATTGGCGTTGGGTGCCACCTCAACAAGATCGAGATTAGCTTCCTGGGCGAGGCGCAGGGCATCCTTAACGCGAACGACGCCGACCTGTTCACCGCCCGGCCCGACTAGACGTACCTCGGAAACGGTAATTCGATCGTTGATTCTTGGCTCGTTGATAACGGTTCCTCTTCTTACTTCGACGTGCAATGCGCACGGAGTATCCCGAGGAAAAGGGGCATACGCCCACCTTCACCAAAAACCCGGCCCCCTGTGGGAACTCGAGGTGGGATTTCTCCGCTTGCATCCCGGCATTCGCCGGTGGTGGTCGCCTAGTAGTGTATCAGGGGCCGCCACGCGCCGCTATATCCGCTCACGCTACGCGCCCCGTGAGCTTGCCCACCTAAGCTCCCGCAAAGAACGGCCGGATCTCCACCACGTCCAGGCGCGACTTGACGTACGGGTCGCTTCCCATCGCCGCGGCCACGGTGTGGGCGATGTTGACGACCTTATCCCGGTCCACGGGCGGGATAAGGTAGAGCACGACGACGGCCGAGCCGTTCTGCCCCGGCTGGACCCCGATCTTCTCCAGGCCCGGCAGATAGCCGTCAATCCCAAGCGTGATCCTGCGGGGGATCTCCGGGTCGTCCCAGGGCGCCACCCACGGGGTATTGCTGGCGAGCGCGGCGGTGGCGCTGCGCCCCAGCCAGGTCTGGTCCTTGCCCGGGTCGAGCACAAGCACGCCGTCGGCTCGTTCCAGAGCCGCCGAGGCGACCTTCGCCACTTCAACCGGCACGGGACGGGCCTCATCGTTCCACGCACGCAAGGCTGAGGCCGAGGAGAAGATCGGCAGGGCCTGCCGCCCACCCGGAAACTCCACGCGCACCAGGTCGTCGTCCGGGCACTCGAGCGGATCGGTGGGGGCCGGCGCGTGGGCGGCGATCCCGGCGCCGTCGCGGCCCGGGTGCGCGTGCGGGAGGACGGGCACGATCACCCGGCCGAGCGCGGCCACAATCGCCGCTACGCGGGCGTGCTCGGGTTCGGCGTAGGCCGCGGCGAGCTCGGGGGTGATGGAGCCGTCGTCGTCGGCAAAGGGGTTGGGCGAAAGGATGCGGCGTAGGTCGGCCATCTACCGCTCGCCCGCAATCTCCAGCGCCTGCGGCAGGGTGAACGCCCCGGCGTAGAGCGCCTTGCCCACGATCGCGCCCTCCACGCCGAGCTCCACCAGCTCGCGCAACGCCGCGATGTCATCCAGGTTCGACACGCCGCCGGAGGCGACCACCGGGCGATCCGTGGCCTCACACACCTTGCGCAGCAGCTCGAGGTTCGGGCCCTCGAGCATCCCGTCGCGCGTGACGTCGGTGACGACGTAGCGGGCGCACCCGTCGTCGTTGAGGCGGGCGAGCACCTCCCACAGGTTGCCCCCGTCGCGCGTCCAGCCGCGGGCCGAGAGCACGTCCCCGCGTACGTCCAACCCCACAGCCACGCGCTCACCGTACTCGGCGATCGCGCGCTTGGTCCACTCCGGGTCCTCCAGCGCGGCCGTGCCCAGGTTGACGCGGGTGGCGCCGGCCTCGATGGCACGGGCGAGCGAGGCGTCGTCGCGAATGCCGCCCGACAGCTCAATCTTCACGTCCTTCTGCTCACCCACGATCCGGGACAGCAGCTCGTGGTTGGAGCCGCGCCCGAAGGCCGCGTCGAGGTCCACCAGGTGGATCCACTCCGCGCCCTGATCGACGAAGAGGGCCACGGCGTCGGCCGGATCGCCGTACTCCTGCTCGGTGCCAGCCTTGCCCTGGTTGAGGCGCACGGCCTTGCCGTTGACGACGTCGACGGCGGGGAGAAGTTCGAGTTTAGACATGGCTACCTTTCATATCGAGCCAGTTGCGCAGGAGGCGCAACCCGGCGTCGGCGGACTTTTCGGGATGGAACTGGGTGGCGGTCAGCGGGCCGTTCTCGACCGCGGCGACGAAGCGCGCGCCGTGCTCGGCGAAGGTGACCAGCGGCGGGGCGAAGTGCCCGCCGGCCAGCTCGGCCGCCGGGTCGGACATGACGGCGTAGGAGTGGACGAAGTAAAAGCGCTCGTTCTCAATCCCGTCAAACAGTGCCGAACCCTCGGGCACCTCCACCTTGGACCAGCCCATGTGCGGCACGATCGGAGCCGGTAGCAAGTCCACGCTCCCCGGCCACTGGGCGAGACCGCGCGCTCCCCCGTGCTCGGCGGAGTGATCGAACATGATCTGAAGGCCCACGCAGATGCCGAGCACGGGCCGCCCACCGGCGAGCCTGCGCTCGATGATCCGGTCAGCTCCCGCCGCGCGAACCTTATCCATGACGGCGGCCATCGCGCCCACGCCCGGCACCACCAGGCCGTCGGCGTCCTCAAGGATGGCCGGCTCGGTGGTGAGCTCCACGCGCGCGCCCACCTTCTCCAGGGCGCGCACCACCGAGCGCACGTTGCCGCCCGTGTCGAGGACCGCGATCATCGCACGCCCTCGCCGTCGGAGTCGTCGGCGGCATCGATCTTAGGCGCCCCACCGAGGATGCGCTCGACGTCGGCCAGGCTCAGGTCCATCGAGGAGATGCCCTCACCCGCCGCGCCGTTGATGACCAGGCTCTGCACCTTCGGGTCGAGCGTGTTGAGCAAGATTCCGGCCTGGACCTCCTCACCGCGTAGGCCGCCCAGGTAGCGCACGCCGGTTACCATGCCGGACAGACCGGCCTCGGAGCCGACGTCGTCGCCCAGCTCGGCCGTCAGCAGCACCACGCCGAACTCGGATAGCGCCGAGAGCGGGCCGGCGAGGTTATCCGGGTCGTCAGCGACGTTGGCGGGCTCGCCCTGCGCGGGCTCGGGCTCCCCGCCGAGGAGCTCGGCGATGTCCCAGTCGGTGAAGGCGGGCACGGCCACGTCATGTACCACGCACACGCCTGAGTTCGTGGCGATCACCCGGGCATCCAGCCCGCGCAGGCGCAGGATGCCGGCCACGATGTCGGGCTGGCCGAAGGGGGTGAGGACGACGAATCGGCGCGAGCTCACAGGGCCCCCTTGGTGGAGGGCACGCCGCTCACGCGCGGATCGGGCTCCACGGCGGCGCGCAGCGCCCGGGCCAGCGCCTTGAACTGGGCCTCGACGATGTGGTGCGGGTCGCGCCCGTAGAGCAGCTCCACGTGCAGGCAGATGCCGGCGTTCATCGCGAAGGACTCGAACACGTGGCGCGTCATCGCGCCCGTGAAGTGCCCTCCAATGAGGTGGTACTCCTGGCCCGCGGGCTCGCCACGGTGCACGACGTACGGCCGGCCCGACACGTCCACCACGGCCCGAGCGAGCGACTCGTCAAGCGGCACCACGGCGTCGCCGAAACGGCCGATCCCGCTCTTATCCCCCAGCGCCTGGCGCAGCGCCTGGCCGAGACAGATCGCGGTGTCCTCCACGGTGTGGTGCACGTCGACCTCCACGTCCCCGCGCGCCTCGACGTCGATGTCGATGAGCGAGTGCTTGGACAGGGCGGTGAGAATGTGGTCGTAGAACGGGACGCCCGTGTCGATGTGGGACGTGCCCGTCCCGTCCAGGTCAATTTTCACCCGGATCGAGGATTCGGACGTGGTACGCTCCACCATTCCTTGGCGAGTCATCGTGCCTCCTTCAGTGCCTCAACAAAAGCAGCGTTCTCCTTCGGCTGCCCCACCGTCACGCGAAGCCAGCCGGCCGGTCCGACCTCGCGGATCAAGACGCCCCGGTCCACAAGGCGCTGCCACACGGCGTGCCGGTCTTCAAAGGTACCAAACATGACGAAGTTTGCATCCGAGTCCGCCACCTGCAAACCCATCTGGCGAAGCTCGGCGGCCAGCGCGTCGCGGTCGGCGCGGATCTGGCCCACCTGCTCCATGAGCAAGGCGCGGTGGGCGAGCGCGGCGCGGGCGGCAGCCTGGCTCACAGCTGACAGGTGGTAGGGCAGGCGCACGATCCGCACCATGTCCACGATCTCGCGGCTGGCGGCCATGTATCCGAGGCGCAGGCCGGCCGCCCCGAAAGCCTTCGACATCGTGCGCGTCACCACCAGGTTCGGGTAGCGCCCCAGCAGCTCGAGGGCGCTCGGCACGCCGTCGCGCCGAAATTCCCCGTAGGCTTCATCCACGACGACGACGCTCGCCGCGCCCTCCGGCCCCGATTGCGCGCTCGCCTCGAGGATGGCACGGAGGTCGGCAGGGTCGAGCGCGGTGCCCGTAGGGTTGTTGGGCGAGGCCAGCAACACGACGGCCGGGCGGTAGACCTGCAGTTGCGCGGGCACGGCGGCCACGTCGATCGCGAAGTCCGCTCCCCGCTCCACAGCGACGAAGCGGCCGTAGACGTTACGGGTGTACTCGGGGTACATGGAATACGACGGGGTGAAGGTCAGCACCGTGCGGCTCGGGCCGGCAAACGCGGTGAGCAACTGAGCCATAACCTCGTTCGAGCCGTTCGCCGCCCACACCTGTTCCGGCGCGAGCCTCACGCCCGATTCGGCAGCCAAGTAGCCGGCGAGATCGGCTCGCAGGGCGAAGGCCTCGCGGTCCGGGTAGCGGTTGAGAGACGCGGTGGCCTCGGCCACGCGCACGGCGATCTCCGCCACCACCTCGGGCGCCGGCGGGTAAGGGTTTTCGTTCGTGTTGAGCACCACCGGCAACTCCATCTGGGGAGCGCCGTAGGGCACCTCGCCCACGAACTCGGGGCGCAGCGGCAGCTTCATGAGAGCCTCACCTTCAGAGCGTCGGCGTGGGCGGGCAGGTCCTCGTCCAGCGCGAGCGCCGTGAGCGGCCCGGCCATGGAGGCCATCGCATCCCGCTCGTACTCGATCTCCTGGACGGGCTTGATGTAGGCGAACACGTTGAGCCCCGCCGCGAAGCGGGCGGTGCCGCCCGTGGGCAGCACGTGGTTGGAGCCGGCCATGTAGTCCCCAAGCGGCACCGGCGAGTACGGGCCCACGAAGATCGCCCCGGCGTTGCGGATGCGGCCGGCCACCTCCCGGGCGTTCGCCGTCTGGATCTCGAGGTGCTCGGCCCCGTAGGCGTCGGCCACCCGCACGGCGGCCGCCATGTCATCCACCAACACGATCCCGGACTGGGGGCCGCGCAGCGCGGTGTCCACCCGCTCGGCGTGCTTCGTCGCAGCCGCCTGGGCCGCGAGCTCGGCCTCGCAGGCGTCGGCGAAGTCCTCGGAGTCCGTGATGAGCACGGAGGCGGCGGCCGGGTCGTGCTCGGCCTGGGACAGGAGGTCTGCGGCCACGTAGCGCGGGTTGGCACCGGCGTCAGCAATGATCGCGATCTCGGTGGTGCCGGCCTCGGCGTCGATGCCCACCACCCCATGGACGGCACGCTTGGCGGCGGCCACGAAGATGTTGCCAGGTCCCGTCACAACGTCGACCGCCTCGCACAGCACCGGCCCGTCGGCCTCCTCGGATCCGGCGGCGCCGTAGGCGAACATGGCGATCGCCTGGGCCCCGCCCACGGCGTAGACCTCGGTGATGCCGAGCAGCTTGCACGCAGCGAGGATCGTAGGGTGGGGCAGGCCACCGTACTCCTTCTGCGGCGGCGAGGCCAGCGCGATCTGCGACACGCCCGCCACTTGCGCGGCCACCGCGTTGTGGATGACGGAGGAGGGGTAGACAGCCAGCCCGCCGGGCACGTACAGGCCCACGCGCTCCACCGGGATCCAGCGCTGGCGGACCACGCCACCCGGCACAATCACCGTCTGCGCCGGGGTGGGTAGCTGAGCGCGGTGGCCGGCCCGGTTATGCTCGATCGACAGCTCGAGAGCGTGGCGCAGTTCGGGCATGAGCCGGGCTTCGGCGTCGTCGATCGTCTCCTGCGGCACGCGCAGGCTCTCGGGGCGCACGCCGTCGAAACGCTCGGCCAGGTCGCGTAACGCGGCCGCGCCCTCGCGCCTCACCCGTTCGATGATCGGGCGCACGGCCTCAAGCGCGGCGTCGATGTCCACGCTCGCCCGCGGAAGGCTCGCGGCCAGCTCCGCCCGCGTGAGGTTGCGCCCACGAAAATCAAGTCGTTGTAGCATGCGGCCAGTGTACGCCGTGAGCACCGCAAACGCCTGGCCCGCCCACCTATCGGGAGCCCGGCCCCGGGGGCGTCACTCCCCCGCCACCGCGTCGACCGCGCCGCCGAAACGCCGCTCGCGCCCGGCGAATCGATCGAGGCAGGCGCGCAACGAATGCTGGTCAAAGTCCGGCCACGGCTCGTCCACGAACATCATCTCCGCGTACGGGGACTCCCAGAGGAGGAAGTTCGACGTGCGTTGCTCACCGCCGGTGCGAATGAAGAGGTCAACGTCGGGAAGGTCGGGCTGGTACATGTAGCGCCCGAGCAGCTCCGGGGTGACCTGGTGGGGCTCGACCACCCCGCGCCGCACGTCGTAGGCCAGCTCCATCGCGGCGTCCGCGATCTCGTTGCGCCCGCCGTAGTTACAGCAGAAGTTGAGGATCATCGTGTCGCAGTCGGCCGTGTAGCGCTCGGCCGCCTGAAGTTCGTTGATGACCGAGCGCCACAGCCGTGGCTGGCGCCCCGACCACACCACCTTCACGCCCCACGAGCGCAACTCCTCGCGGCGGCGGCGAATGACGTCGCGCGAATAGTTCATGAGGAAGGCGATCTCGCGAGGGGAGCGCCGCCAATTCTCCGTGGAAAAGGCGTAGACGGACAGCACCTCGACCCCGGCCTCAATCGCGCCGGAGATCACGTCCATGAGCGCGTCCTCGCCCGCCCGGTGGCCCTCCGTGCGCGGCAGACCCCGGGCGTTCGCCCATCGCCCGTTGCCGTCCATGACAATCGCCACGTGCCTCGCCTCAGCCATGGCCTCCCCCTTCCGCGCCCACCAGCGCAAGCGACTTCATCTTCGATTCCAGCTGCCACTGCACGAACGCGCCGATGAGGGCTGCCGCTTGACGACGCGCGGCGCTCCCCGAGGCGTCCGCGATCGACCAGTCCCCCACGCTCAGCGCACCGATGAGCTGCCAGGCCTCCACCGACGGGATCGTGGCGCCCGGCGGCCGGCAGTCGTCGCACACCGCCCCGCCGCTGTGGACGTGGAAGGCCTCGTGCGGGCCGGGCGCGCCGCACTTGGCGCACTCGAAGACCGCCAGCTCCCAGCCCGACAGCGACATCGCGCGCAGCATGTAGGAGTGCAGCACGAGCGTCGGCGCGTGGGCGCCGGTCGCTAGCGCGTGGAGCGCCCCGTGGAGGAGGGAGAACTGTGCGGGTTCGGGGTGGTCGTCGGTCAGGCGGTCGGCAAGTTCAAGCATGGCGGAGGCACACGTGTACGCGTCGTATTCTGCGACGAGGGTGCGCCCGTACTGGTTGCGGGATTCGACCTGGGTGATCGTATCGAGGGTGCGGCCGCGGTAGAGCTGGACGTCGATCATGGAGAAGGGCTCCACGCGCGCCCCGAAGCGGGACTTGGTACGCCGCACGCCCTTGGCCACCGCCCGGATCTTGCCGTTGTGGCGGGAGAGCATCGTGATGATGCGATCGGCTTCGCCCAGGTCATGGCAGCGAAGCACGATCGCATCGTCACGGTAGGTCTTCATGCGCCCCATTATAGGGGCCCGGGCCGCCGCTCTAGCGCAGGGCGCGGTTGACGGCAGACACGATGGCCTTGAAGGCGGCGGTGACGGTGGACGGGTCGAGGCCCACGCCCCACATCACCTGGCCGCCGATCTCGCACTCGACGTACGAGGCGGCCGTGGCGTCCCCGCCCGACGACAGGGCGTGCTCGGCGTAGTCAAGCACCCCGACGTCGATGCCGAGCTTGGCGAGCGCGGCCGTGAAGGCGTCGATCGGGCCGTTACCGGTGGCAGCCACCGTGGACTCGCTCACCTCATCGCCGTCGCGTTCGGACAGCGTGACGGTGAGGACGGTCTGGTGGCCCTCGTCCGCCGTCGTGACCGTAGTGCCGCGCAGGGAGTAGCGGCCCCAGGGGCGCAGGCCCTCGGCCGCGGTGTAGGGCAGGTACTCGTCCACGAAGATCTTCCACAGCTCGTCGGCCGTGACCTCCCCGCCGATCACGTCCGTGCGGTGCTGGACAAGGTTGGACACCTCCACCTGGAGGCGGCGCGGCAGGTCCAGGTCTCGCGTAGAGGACAGGAGGTAAGCCACCCCGCCCTTGCCGGACTGGGAGTTGACGCGGACCACGGCCTCGTAGGACCGGCCCACGTCCTTCGGATCTATCGGCAGGTAGGGCATCTCCCACAGCACCGCGTTCTCGTCCCCGCCGGCGGCGATAACCTTGCGGGCGCGGGAGGCGAAGCCCTTCTTGATGGCATCCTGGTGGGAGCCGGAGAAGCTGGTGTAAACGAGGTCGCCGCCGTAAGGGGTGCGGGGCGGGACCTCCATCTGGGTGCAGTGTTCAACAGTGCGGCGGATCTCGTCCAGGTTCGACAGGTCGAGCTGGGGGTCGATCCCGTTGGAGAAGAGGTTGAGGGCCACGGTCACCAGGTCCACGTTGCCGGTGCGCTCGCCCTGGCCGAACAGGCATCCCTCCACCCTGTCGACGCCGGCGAGCAGGGCCAACTCGGTGGTGGCCACCCCCGTGCCGCGGTCGTTGTGATTGTGGGCCGACAGGGCGATGTGCTCGCGCCGGGAGAGGTTGCGACTCATCCACTCGATCTGATCGGCGTACACGTTCGGGGTGGAGCGCTCCACGGTGGTAGGCAGGTTGAGGATGATCTCCCGGTCCGGGCCAGGCTGCCACACGTCCATGACCGCCTCGCACACCTCGAGCGCGAAGTCGAGCTCGGTGTCCACGAAGATCTCTGGCGAATACTCCAAGCCCACAATCGTGTGGTCGTCGAAGCTCTTTTCCATGTAGGACACGAGGTCCTGAGAGCCGGCGACGGCGAGCTGCTTGATCTGCTCGCGGTTCATGTTGAACACGACATCGCGGAACACCGGGGCGGTGGCGTTGTAGAGGTGCACGGTAGCACGCGGCAGGCCCTGCAGGGCGTCCACCGTGCGGTGGATAATCTCCGGCCGGCTCTGGGTTAGCACTGAGATCGTCACGTCCTCGGGCACCGCGTCATCCTCCACGAGCGAGCGCACGAAATCGAAGTCCGCCTTCGACGCCGCCGGGAAGCCCACCTCGATCTCTTTCAGCCCGATCGCCACCAGCAGGTCAAACATCTTGCGCTTCTTCGCCGGGTCCATCGGGTCGATAAGCGCCTGGTTGCCGTCACGAAGGTCGGTGGACAGCCAACGCGGGGCCTTCGTGATTCGGTTGTTCGGCCACGTGCGATCCGGAAGGCTCACCGGGTTGGAGTCAAGGAAATGACGGTACTTCGCGATCGGCATCGGGGTGGGTTGCTGCTGCGTTCCAAAGCCTGCTGTTTTCATGGTCTCTCCCAAAGTTGTGTAAACGGTTAGCCAACACGAAAACCCGCGGAGAGGTGTCAGCCAGTGACCTCGCCGCGGCACCTAAGCAGGAGCGTGAACATGGCACTACCCTACCGGCGCCCTACCCGCGCGCAAGCGATATTCCACGTTGTGGGCGGCTAGGCCTCTCCGCGCACCTGCGCGAGCACGATGGTGACGTTGTCGTGCCCGCCCGCGGCCAGCGCCTCATCACGCAACAGGTGGACGGCCTCATCCATGTTGACCGCCTTGGCCAAGATCATCGCGATCTCATAGTCGGTTAGCTCATCGTGTAACCCGTCGGTGCAGCACAGCACGAAGTCGCCGTCGTGCAACGCCACGCGGCGAAACTCCACGTCCGGCGGCCCGTAGGTGCCCACAGCCCGGGTGATGATGTTCTTCTGGGGGTGCACGTGCGCCTCGTCGTCGGTGATCTGACCGGCGTCTACCATCTCCTGGACCATCGAATGGTCGTGCGTGAGACGTTCCAGGTCGCCGGCGCGGTATCGGTACACCCGCGAGTCGCCCACGTGGAACACGAGCGGCACCTCGCCCAGGTACACGCCCGCCACCGTGGTGCCGGCGGTGGGGCCAAGGTTAAGCAGCGAGGTCTGGGTGTCGAAAAACTCGCCCTCCACGTGCACCGTGATCGCCTCCGCAGCCCGGGCCAGCGCCTCCGAGATGACAGCCGCCGCCTCACTTTCGAGGTCTCCCTCCACCTCGGCCAGCATGTCCACGGCGTACTGCGCCGCGACGTCGCCCAGTGCGTGCCCGCCCATGCCGTCGGCCACCGCGAACAGCCGGGGGCGAGCCAGATAACGGTCCTCGTTGCGCGCACGGACGGCGCCGGTGTCGCTCACGCACACCATTCTTGCGGTCAATCTCCTGCTCACGCCTGCCCTCCTGCCCTCCTGCCCTCATCCTACGCCGAGCGCGGGCACTCTAGAAGAACGGCGAGGGGTAGATGCCCCAGTAGGCCAGAGCAAACAGGAGGAGGATCTGCCCGGTGAAGATCACGCGCAAGTCCGCCCCCGCCCGCCGGGTCTGCATCGGGTGGGCGTGCCACGTGGCAAGCGCGCGCACGAGGAAGTACACCGCGGCAAGGCCCAAGAGTTCCACCGTGAGGATTCCGCCCTGGACCACCCACCGGTTCGTCTCGTAGCTCAGCGCCAAGGTCGCGATCGCCACGAGGTAGGCGAGAAAGGCCACCCACGTGAGCGTCACCAGCACGGCGCTGATGAGGATCGGGCGTCCCACGCGCTGATAGTTCTGCCGCGCCCCGATCCCAAAGTGGCCCGACAGCAGGAGTAGCGATCCGATCACGGTGAGCATGAGGCCCGAGGCGAGGATCGCGAACATCGCGGTCCCCGAACCGAACCAGCGCGGGGTGTCAAGCGTCTGCGCCGTGAAGGCCTGGTGCGGCTGGGCACCCGCCACCTTCGGGCTGAGCCGGGCCGAAGACGGCAGGCCGTTGATGAAGTTCGCGATGTCCTGGAAGGGGCGGGCCTGCAGCTCGCCATCGATCCGCAGCCCGTGGTCGGCACCCTCGTAGTAACGCACCAACAGATCGTTGTTGCCCGCCTCCTGCAGGCTCTCCCCCACCTCGATCGGGCCCTGCACGATCGGCATCGACAGGTCGTGGGTGCCGTAGGCCATCATCACCGGCACCGTGATTTGCTTGTGGTAGGGGCGCGGGTCAAACGTGGCGTACTGGAAGTCGCCCGCTGCGATCGCGCCCGTAATGAGGCGCGGGATGCCCTGGTAGATGACCGGTGGTACGCCCACGTTGCGCAGGTAGGCGTCCGCGGCGAGCGCCCCCTGGTCGCGGATCGGCATGGCCGGGTCGGAGATGAGGATGAGGAAGGCCGCCTCGGCGTCATCGGCAACCGCCACGGGTGCAACGAGCGCGCCCTCGGACTCTCCGTAGTAGCCCACGTCACGAGCGTAGACCGAGTCCTGATCGCGCAGCCACTCGGCCACCGTCTCATACCCGCGGGCGAGTCCCAGGTAGTCGCGTTCGAAGGTGGTGTAGTGCTCGAGCAGCTTGTCCGGGACTGCCGTCACGATCCCGGCGGAGGCCAGCCACTGGGCGTGCTCCTCGAAGGCCTCGTGCGAGGATGTGCCCGTGCCGTGCAGGAACACGACGCCAGGGCTCTGTCCCTTCACCCCCACCGGCTCGCGCAGTGTCAACTCGATCGTGGTGCCGTCCTCCATGGCGACATCGTGCACCGACGTCGCCACCTCGTACGTGTCAAGCGGCGCGGTACGCGAGGAGGAGACGATGGCCGTGTCCGCGGTTTCGGGCGCGATGAGGTTCGTCATCGGCTGCGGGTTCCAGTTCGGCCCCGCCCACGCACCCCACGTGCCAAGAACCAGAACGGCGAGCACCCACAGCAGGACGAGTGGGGGCTTGCGCGCACGTAAACTGATCAAAAGCCGAGCCGCCCCAAAAGCTTCGGGTCGCGCTGCCAATCCTTGGCCACCTTGACGAAAAGGTTCAGGTAGACCTGGCGGCCGAGCATCGCCTCAATCGACTCGCGCGAGGAGCGCCCCACCCGCTTCAGGCGCGCCCCGCCCCGGCCGATGATGATGCCCTTCTGAGACTCACGCTCTACGTACAGGCTCGCGTGGATCGCCAGCACGGGCTCCCCCTCGCGCCGCGGCCGCTCCTCCATCTCGTCGACGACGACCGCGATCGAGTGCGGCAGCTCCTCACGCACGCCCACCAGCGCGGCCTCGCGGATGAGCTCGGCGATGCGATCCTCCTCTGTTTCATCCGTCACAGAATCGCGCGGGTACAGGGGTGGGCTGAGCGGCATGCGCTCGAGCAGAAGGCTGGCCAGCAGGCCCACCTGCTCGCCGGCCACGGCAGACACGGGCACGATCTCAGCGAACTCGTGCATCTGGGAGATCTCGATGATGCGCTCGGCCAGCGCGTCCTTCGTCACTTTGTCCATCTTCGTGATGACGGCCAGGATCGGCGCGCCAGTCTTTTTCACCAGGTCAAGCAGGAAGCGGTCGCCCGGGCCGGTCGGCTCGTCGGCCGGCATGCACAGGGCCACGGCGTCCACATCGGATAGCGCCTCCCCCACCATGTCGTTGAGCCTCTCGCCCAGGAGCGTGCGGGGGCGGTGCAGCCCGGGGGTGTCCACCACGATGAGCTGGCCCGCCTCCAGCTGGACGATGCCCCGGATCACCCGGCGTGTGGTCTCGGGCTGATCGGCGGTGATGGCGATCTTCGTGCCCACCATCGCGTTCAGCAACGTCGACTTACCCGCGTTCGGGCGGCCGACCACCGAGACGAATCCGGCCCGGAAATCCTCAAACTCACTCATCTTCATCCTGCGCTCTTTTCACAATGACACTCACCAGCCGCTTGCGGCGACCCTCGAACCGGTCCGCCGCTAGCACCAAGCCGGCGATCGTCGCCTCCGATCCTGAGATGGGTATCTTACCCAAACCCTTCGCAAGAAGACCGCCGATCGACTCCACGTCGTCGTCGTCAACATCGATGCCAAAGAGCTCGGCCACCTCGTCGATCGGCATGCGGGCCGGGACGCGGAAGACGCCGTCGTCGATCTGCTCCACCTCGGGCAGAGCCCGGTCGTGTTCGTCGACCATCTCGCCCACCAGCTCCTCGAGCAGGTCCTCGATCGTGACGAGGCCGGCGATGCCGCCCCACTCGTCCACCGCGAAGGCGATGTGGTTCTGGGTGGCCTGCATGTGGGCCAGCAGGTCGTCGGCCAGCACGAACTCGGGCACGAACTGGGCCTCGCGCATGACGTCGCTCACCAGGAGGCCCTCGGTGTCGGTGCGGCGGTGGATGCGGCGCACCACGTCCTTAAGGTAGGCAACCCCCAGCAGGTCGTCGGAGGACTCGCCAATTACGGGCACGCGGGAAAAGCCCGAGCGGGTGAAGAGCGAGATGGCGTGGTCCAGATCCTCCGTCGCGTCGATCGAGATCATGTCGGTGCGCGGCACCATCACCTCGCGCACGATCGTATGCGACAGCTCGAAAACCGAGTGCAGCATCGAGCGCTCGTCGTCCTCCAGCACCTCGGACTCCGAAACGCGCTCCACCATCACCTGCAGCTCGTCCTCGTACCTCGTCTCCCGGTCCTCCTCCGCCGTCTCGCGCCGGGTGACGAACACCGAGCCGAGCCGGGCGAGCGGCCACAGCACGGCGTCGCCCACCCGCAGCGCCTGGACGGGGTATTTGGCGCCGAGGTGCGCGGGCAGGAGTAGGCCCGTGCCCATGAGCGCGAGCACGGCGACAACGAGCGTCACGATCCACACGAGCCAAGCGGCATGTACGAAATCCGTGATGAGGGTGAACACGCCCAGCCCGAGCAGCATGAGGAATACGTTGTGGACGGCCGTGACCGCCGCCAATGTGGCCGGGCGCCGCTCGTAGATCCGGGCCAGGTGCTCCCCCGCGTTGCCCTCCTCGATCGCCTGGCGCACGCGCGGGTGCGTGATTGTGTGCAGAGCCTGGAGCGTGATGTTGGTGAGGATCGTGCCGAGCAGGGCAACAATCGCCACCACACTGGCCAGGGTGAGCGAGACTTCGGACTCAATCATCGTCGACCGTCGGAGCGATGTCGTCGATGTTCCCCGAGCCGTAATCGTGCGGCTTGCGCGCCAGGAAGGTGAGCAGCAGGCGGCGCTGGAGGTCGAACATCTCCTCCTTCTCCTCCGGCTCGGCGTGATCGTAGCCGAGCAGGTGCAAGATACCGTGGGTGACTAGGAGCAAGATCTCCTCCATCGTGGCATGCCCCGATTTCAGGGCCTGCCGCTTCGCCACCGCCGGGCACACCACAATGTCGCCCAGCATCCCGGGCTTGGGCTCGGTGCCGAGCGGGGCAGGGCGGATCTCGTCCATCGGGAAGGACAGCACGTCGGTGGGGCCGGGCAGGTCCATCCACTCCAGATGTAGCTGCTCCATCGCTGCCTCGTCTACGAAGATCACCGACAGGTCAGCGCGCGGGTGCACCCGCATCTGCTCGAGCACGTAGGAGGCCAGCTCGCTGACCTCCGTCACGCCCACCGCCGGTTCGAAACCCGATTCGTCGTTTACCTCAATCATTTTCCTCACTCGGCGTCATATCGTGCGTAGGCGTCGATGATGTCGGCCACCAGCCGGTGGCGCACCACGTCGGCCGATCCCAACTCAATGAACTTGATCTTGTCCACGTCGCGCAGGATCCGGCGCACGAGCGCCAAGCCCGAGGTCTTCTTCGACGGCAGGTCCACCTGGGTCAGGTCGCCCGTTACCACCATCTTCGAGTGGAAGCCGAGGCGCGTGAGGAACATCTTCATCTGCTCCGGCGTTGTGTTTTGCGCCTCGTCGAGGATGACGAACGCGTTCGACAGGGTGCGCCCGCGCATGTAGGCCAGCGGCGCCACCTCGATCGTGCCGGCCGCCAGCAGCTTGAGGATCGCGTCCGGGTCAATCATGTCGTACAGCGCATCATAGAGCGGGCGCATGTACGGATCGACCTTGTCGTTCAGCGAGCCGGGCAGGAAGCCCAGCGACTCGCCGGCCTCCACCACCGGGCGGGTGAGGATGATGCGCGAGACCTCCTTGCGTTGGAGGGCCACCACGGCCTTCGCCATCGCCAGGTAGGTCTTGCCCGTTCCGGCCGGGCCAATACCGAACGTGATCGTGACCTCGTCGATCGCGTCCACGTAGGCCTTCTGCCCGAGGGTCTTGGGCCGGATCGTCTTGCCCCGGTTGGTGAGGATGTCGGTGCTCAGCAGGTCAGTGGGCTTGGCCAGCCCCGATCGCATGATAGCGAGCGCGCGTTCCACCGCGTCCACGGTCATGTGTTCGCCGGTGGCGGCCACGGAGATGAGTTCGCTCATGAGCTCGGCCGCGAGCTCGACGTCGGCCTGCTCGCCGTTGATCGTGATGCCCTGCCCGAGGACGTGGAGGGTGGCCGGTGCCAGCCCCTTTTCGAGTGCGCGCAACACCTCGTCCCTGTGGCCGAGGATGTTGATCATCGGCACGCGGTCGGGGACGGTGACAGTTTTGGTAACTTCCATCGTTTTCATTCTAGCGGTATGCCGTGACGACGGCGGCCGCCCACGCCCCCGCCGTCGCCGAGCGCATGACGTGGTTGCCGAGCAGGACGGGGGTGGCACCGGCGCCGGCGAACATCTCGAGTTCGGCGGGCGTGATGCCGCCTTCGGGCCCGACGACGATCATGACGTCGCGCTCGATCGGCAGCAGGTCGGCCAGCGGCGCGGTTGCTTCCTCATGGCAGACAACCGTGAGCCCGTCGAATTCGCGGATCGCGGCGGCGAGCTGGCCGGAGGTGTGGAGGGGGTGAATCTGCGGGAGGAAGGCACGCCGGGATTGCTTCGTGGCCGCCCAGACGGCATCGGCAAGCCGCGCCCGGCCCTTCTCGGCCCTGTCCCCGCTCCAGCGCACGATCGAACGCTCGGCCATCCACGGGATGAAGGCGTCCACGCCGTACTCGGTGCAGGTTTCGAGCGCTTGCTCGTCGTGTCCGCGCTTAGCGAGCGCCTGGACGAGAGTGATGCGCGGGCGCGCCAGCTCCTCTTGAGCGGAGGCGAGCCGGCGGCCGCAGACCTCAGCCTTGCCGACGACGTCGACTTCGATCGTCACCCGCAGCCCGTCCCCGTTCACGACGTCGATCCGATCGCCCACGCTCGTGCGCCGTACGACGGCGGCGTGGTGGGCCTCGGGCCCGGTGAGGATGACCTGCTCGGTATCGGCGAGGTCAGGATCGATGTAGACCGGTAAAGTCATCGGCCCGAGAGCCGATCCCAGATGCGCCCGAACACCGACTGGCTGGAGTCGACCAGCTCGCCGGTCTCCTCCCCACGCTCGTGGGCGAACTGTTCGAGGAGCTCGCGCTGGCGGGCGTCGAGCTTGGTGGGGGTGACCACCTGGACCTGGACCTTGAGGTCGCCGCGCCCGCCACGGTGGAGGCGGCCCACGCCCAGGCCGCGCAGGGTTTCGACGTGGCCGGCCTGCGTGCCCGGGTCGAGGGAGATGGTCTGCTCCCCATCGAAGGTGTCGATCTCGAGCGTGGTGCCGAGCGCGGCCGCCGTCATCGGCACCTGCAACGTACATAGCAGGTCATCCCCGGAACGGGTGAAGACCGGGTCGGGCTCGATCTGGACCTGGGCGAACAAGTCACCCGCCGGGCCGCCCGCCAGGCCGGCGTCGCCGCGGCCCTGGAGGCGGATGCGCATCCCATCGTCTACGCCCGCGGGAACCTTGATGGTGACGGGCTGGCTGGCGCGGATGCGGCCCTCGCCCGAGCACTCCCCGCACGGGGTGACGATGATCGTGCCATATCCCTGGCAGCGCCCGCACACCGTCTGTGACATGACCTGGCCGAACAGCGACTGGGTGACCTGCTGGACGGAGCCGGTGCCGTCGCAGTTCGTGCACGGTACGGGCTCAGTGCCCGGCTCGGCCATCTGCCCGTGACAGTGCGGGCACTCGACCACGGCCTCATGGTTGATGGTCTTCTCCGCGCCGAACACCACCTCGTCGAGGCTGAGGTGGACGGCCACGAGCGTGTCCTGGCCGCGCCGGGCGCGCGAGGCCGGGCCGCGGCGTGTGTTGCCCCCGCCGAAGAAGGTATTGAAGATGTCCTGGAAGCCCTCGAAGCCCGGGCTGTAGGTGGCCCCGCCGCGCAGCGCGTCCTCCCCGCCCATGTCGTACATCTTGCGTTTGTCCGGGTTGGAGAGCACCTCGTAGGCGTTGTTGACCTCCTGATACTTCTCCGTGGACCCGCCGTTGGGGTTGTCGGGGTGCAGTTCGCGGGACTTCTTCCGGTAGGCCTTCTTGATCTCGGCCTGGGTCGCGTTCCGGCCCACCCCGAGGACGTCGTAATAATCTGCCACAGTTTCCCTTTGTTAATTCGCTGCCAAGATGTCGGATAGATACTTCGCCACCGCATAGACCGAGGACATATTCGCCGTGTAGTCCATGCGCGTCGGTCCAATGATGCCAAGCCGGGCCAGTGTTTGCTGGTCCGCGCCCACATAGTTGGTGGACACCACAGAGGTTTCGCTCAGGGCATCACTCGAGTTCTCCCGGCCGATCCCCACGTGCAGCCCGTCCTCCTGGTGGGCGAGGATGCGCAGCAGTACCACCTGCTCCTCGATCGCGTCGAGGATGGGGAAGACCGAGTTGTCGAAGTCAATCGTGTAGCGGGTGAGGTTGGCGGTGCCGGCGACGACGACCCGTTCCTCGGCTTCGTTGCGTAGCGTTTCTTCCACCACCTGCACGACGAGGCGGGCGGCCGGCTTGAGTTCCTCTGGCAGGCCGTCTTCCACCCGGCCGAGCGCGTCGGGCAGGCCGGCCAGCTGGAGCTCCTCGAGTTCGGTGTTGAGCACCCGCCGCAGCGCCACCAGGTCCTCCTCCGTGAGCGCCGAGGGGAAGGAGACCATGCGCTGCTCCACGCGGCCAGCGTTGGTGATGATGACGACCAGCGCGCGGGTGTCGGTGAGCGGCACCAGCTCGATGTGGCGCAGGGCCGTGCGGCGAAGCGAGGGGTATTGCACCATCGCCACCTGGTTCGTGAGGGAGGACAGGAGGGCCGCGGCGCGTGTGATGACCTCGTCTAGGTCCACCGCCTCGAACAGCATGCGCTTGATCGCGGTGCGCTCGGCGCGCGAGAGCGGCTTGAGCGAGGCGATCTGGTCCACGAACTGGCGGTAGCCGGCGTCAGTGGGCACGCGCCCTGCGGAGGTGTGGGGTTGGTGGATGAGGCCAGCCTCCTCAAGCGACACCATGTCGCTACGGACGGTTGCCGGCGAGACGCCGAGGTGGTGGCGCTCGACCACGGCGCGCGAGCCCACTGGCTCGCCCGTACGCACGTAATCTTGCACGATGGCGTTGAGCACCTTGGCCTGCCGATCCGTTGCCATCACGCCTCCCCACATAGCACTCGCATAACTCGAGTGCCAATTCTACGCCCTGGCCTCCAAATATCCCAGTTGCCTCCCACGCGCTACCCTAGCCCCATGAGCTATATCGACCGCTACGGCCCTGACACCCTCAACGCCCCCGCCTCCACCATCCGCGACGTCACTGTGGAGGTGGGCATGGTCCTCGAGGACGTCACCTCCGGGTACGTGGGCGAAGTGATGAAGGTGGGCAAGGTGGCCGGCCAGTGGCAGATGGAACTGGAGGATGCCCAGATGCGCCGGCGCGGCTTCCCGATCGGGCGCGGGTTCTGGCTCGAGGGCGAGGCGGTGAACCTCATCCCGCCCCTGCCGAAGAAACTGGTAGCCAGCCGAGGCCCGAAGATCACTGCCTCGGGCTCCTTCCACGTGGAGCACGAGGCGCGCGTGGCCAAGGCCTCCCGCATCTGGGTGGAGGGCAAGCACGACGCCGAGCTCATCTCCAAGATCTGGGGCTCCGACTTGGCCTATGAGGGCATCATGATCGAAGAGCTCTTCGGCGCCGACCACCTGGCCGATGTCCTCGCCGTCTTCGGCCCGTCCGATTCCCGGCGCGCCGGCATCATGCTCGACCACCTCGTGGCCGGCTCCAAGGAGGCCCGTATCGCCGCCGAGGTGGCGACCATGGAGGGCGTGCTCGTGCTCGGCCATCCCTACGTCGACATCTGGCAGGCGATCAAGCCCGGCGTCGTTGGTCTGAAAGAATGGCCGCACGTGCCGCGCGGGGAGGACATCAAGAAGGGCACGCTCGCCCGCATGGGCTGGCCGCACGCCACGGCCGAGGATATCGGCCTGGGCTGGGCCAGGATTCTGAGGGCCGTGCGCGACTACCGGGACCTCGAGCCGGCGTTCCTTGGCCGAATGGAGGAGCTCATCGACTTCGTCACGGCCGCTAGCCCCACACCTCACCGGGCAGGGTAGGGATGATCCCCTCCGCATAGGAGGCGATCTCCTTCAGCCGCTCGACCTTCTCCCCGCCCTCGTTGACCATGAAGGTCACTTTGTTGGCCGTCAAGTGCGCCGCTCGCAGGCCGGGCCAGGAGGAGAGGAAGGCGGCGACATCGTCGTTCACCCAACCCGACTCGCCCTCCCAGGACAACCCGCCGTCCAGGCGCGCGAGGGTCTCGGGGATCTCGGGCTCGGTGCCGTCGCTGCGCAGTGGGACCTCAAGCGTGAACAGCAGGTAGCCGCCAACCGACGGCGCCACGAAGCTGCCCGCCCGCCAGGTGGTCCCGCGCCGGCCGGAGCTGACGGCCTCCACGCCCGGCGCCCCCACCGCGAGCGGCCAATGGCTCGGCAGCACCGTGGTATCGAGCAAGAAGAGGGCGAGGTTGTCCACGGTGTCCTTCACCCGCCACCCCTGGGCGCGCATGGCGCCCTTGAGACGCGAGGCCTCGTCCCACGTGCCACCCGACTTCTTGGAGAACAGGGTGATCCCCGTGTAGATCAGCGGGATGCCGATCACGAGGGCAAGGATGGTGTAGACGACATAGTCGCGGTTCATGATGCCTCCTCGGCGTCCCACAGGGTTCGGGTCACGACGTCGGCCAACAGGCGCCCCTTGCGGGTCAGCCGCAAGCGGCCGGCGAACGCGGCGGCTGGGTCGATCAGTTCGTCGGCGATAAGCGAGGCGACGACGCCAGGCGGGGTAGCACCCACGTCGATGCCCTCGCTCAGACGGATGCCCAGCATGATATCCTCCTCGTGCCGCTCGGCGGGGGTGAGGACCTCGCCGCCCGCGATCGGCAGCTCCCCGGCCTCAAGTTTGCCAGCGTACGCGATCGGGTGCTTGATGTTCCAAAAGCGACGCCCGTCCAGGTGGGAGTGGGCGCCGGGGCCGAATCCCCACCAGTTCGCGTTCGTCCAGTAGGCCCGGTTGTGTTCCGAGCGCTTGCCGGGCTTGGCCCAGTTCGACACCTCGTACCACTCGTAGCCGGCGGCAGACAGCGCCTCGTCTGCCATCTCGTACTTGGCGGCCAGCACGTCCGGGTCCGGCACGGGGATCTCCCCGCGCCGCAACTGGGCCCCCATCTTCGTGCCCTCCTCGATCGTCAGGCCGTAAGCGGAGATGTGGCCGGGCTCGAGCGCGATCGCGGCGTCGAGGGAGGCACGCCAGTCATCGAGGGACTCCCCCGGCGCGCCGTAAATCAGGTCAAGGGAAAACTCCAGGCCGAGCTCCCGCGCCCAGCGGGCCACCTGGGCCACTTGGCCGGGCGTGTGCTGGCGGTCGAGGGTGGCCAGCACGTGCTCGACCGCCGACTGCATGCCGAAAGAGAAGCGGGTAAAGCCCGCATCTGCCAGGGTCTCGAGTGCCTCCAAGGTCACCGTCTCCGGGTTCGCCTCGGTGGTCACCTCGCCCTCAGGGGAGCCGAAGGCCTCCGTCAGCGCGGCCAGCACCGCCGCCAGGTCGGACGCCGGCAGCATCGTGGGAGTGCCGCCCCCAAAGAAAACCGTGCGCAGGGGCCCTGCCGGGGCGACGGCGTCGTGAGCAAGGGCGATCTCAGAGATGAGGGTGTCCGCGAAACGCGAGGCGCTCGCGCCCTTGCCGAAATCGAGGTTCGTGTAGGTGTTGAAGTCGCAATACCCGCAGCGCACCGAGCAAAACGGCACGTGGACGTAGGCGGACAGACCCTCCACCCGCGCGGTGTCGATGCCGAGTTCAGTCACGCTCGCGGATCGCCTCGACGTCGAAAATCTTGCGCCCGGCCTCAATCCCGCGCGACTCGAAACGGGTCATTACGCGGCCCGGCCAGCGCTTGGCGAAGCCGCCCCGGTACTGGCCCTGGTCGGCCGCATCGGGGTTCTTCTCCGAGTAAGGATTGGAAAAGTGCGGGCTGTTGGCCACCACATCGCGCATATGCCAGGCGTAGTCGGCCCAGTCGGTGGCCATACGCCACACGCCGCCCTGCTCGAGCACGAGCGCCACGCTCTTCGCGAAGTTGTCGCTCACCAGGCGGCGCTTGTGGTGACGCTTCTTGCGCCACGGGTCCGGGAAGAACGTCCACACCTCCCGCGCCCGCGGGTTTTCCACCTCGCCACGCCGGAAAAGGATGGGCAGGGCCTGGGCGGCGTCAACCTCCATGATCCGCACGTTCTGCACGCCCTCGCGCACGGCCGCATTCACGCAGCGCGCCACGCCGGGCGACCACGCCTCGATCGCCAAGAAGTTCCACTCGGGGCGGGCGAGGGCCGCGGACATCGTCTGCTCCCCGCTGCCCGGGCCGATCTCGACCACGAGCGGGGCCGAACGCCCAAATGCCGCGCGCAGGTCCACGAACGCATCCTTAGCCAGGGTGGTCTGGGCCGGCCCCTGCGGGTAGTCGATGACGTATGCCGGGCCGTATTCCTCCATCACCTTTTCGTACTTGTCCCCCAGGCGCGAACCGCGCCGGGTGAAGGACATAATCCGGCCGTAGTTGGGGTTCTGCTCGGGCAGGGTGCCGTGCTCGGACATTACTTCTTCTTTGACTCGGGCATCTCGGAGGACAGGGCTGCGACGAAGGCCTCCTGCGGCACGTCCACGCGCCCAATCGACTTCATGCGCTTCTTACCTTCCTTCTGCTTCTCCAGCAGCTTGCGCTTACGGGAGATATCGCCACCGTAACACTTGGCCAGCATATCCTTGCGCAGGGCCCGGATCGTTTCGCGGGCAATAATGCGCGAACCGATCGCGGCCTGGACGGGGATCTCGAACTGCTGGCGCGGAATGAGGCCCTTGAGCTTGCCGGTCATCTCCACACCGTAGTGGTAGGCGTTGTCGCGGTGGACGATCGCGGAGAAGGCATCCACCTTCTCGCCGTTGAGCAGGATGTCAACCTTGACCAGGTCCGCCTGCTGCTCGCCCTCCTCCTTGTAATCGAGGGAGGCGTAGCCCTTCGTGCGGGACTTGAGCTGGTCGAAGAAGTCGGTGACGATCTCGGCCAGCGGCAACTTGTAGCGCAACTCCACCCGGTCCTCGGACAGGTAGTCCATCCCCTCCAGGTTCCCGCGGCGCTGCTGGCACAGCTCCATCGTGGTGCCCACGAAGTCGGAAGGGGTGAGGATCGTGGCGTTGACCAGCGGCTCGTAAATCGCCTGAATCTTCCCGTCCGGGAACTCGGACGGGTTTTGCACCACATGCTCGGCCCCGCCTTCGGCAACCACCCGGTAGATAACCGAGGGGGCGGTGGCGATGAGGTCCAAGTCAAACTCGCGCTCGAGGCGCTCTGTGACGATCTCAAGGTGGAGCAGGCCGAGGAACCCGCACCTAAAGCCGAAGCCGAGTGCCACAGAGTTTTCGGGCTCGTAGACAAGGGCGGCGTCGTTGAGCTTGAGCTTGTCCAGCGCATCACGCAGGGCCGGGTAATCCGAGCCGTCGATCGGGTAGATGCCCGAATAGACCATGGGCTTGGGGTCGCGGTAGCCCGAGAGAGGCGCGGCGGCCGGCTTGCGGGCGTCCGTGACCGTGTCGCCCACGCGCGACTGGCGCACCTCCTTCACACCCGTGATGAGGTAGCCCACCTCCCCCACGCCCAGTCCGGCGGCCGGCTTCGGTTCGGGCGAGATGACGCCGATCTCGAGTAGCTCATGGTTGGTGTGGGTGGACATCATCTGTACACGCTGGCGCGGGGTGAGGTTGCCATCCACCACACGCACGTACGTCACCACGCCGCGGTAGGAATCGTAGACCGAGTCAAAGATCATGGCGCGGGCCTCGGCGTCGGCGTCGCCCGTGGGGGCCGGGATCTCGGCCACGATCCGGTCAAGCAACTCGTCCACGCCCTGGCCCGTCTTGCCCGACACCCGCACCACGTCGTCGGGATCGCACCCGATGAGGGAGGCGAGCTCGGCGGCGTACTTGTCCGGGTTCGCGGCCGGCAGGTCGATCTTGTTGAGGACGGGGATGATCGTCAGGTCATTCTCGATCGCCATGTACAGGTTCGCCAGCGTCTGCGCCTCGATGCCCTGCGCCGAATCGACCAGGAGGATCGCGCCCTCGCACGCGGCGAGCGAACGGGAGACCTCGTAAGCGAAGTCCACGTGGCCGGGGGTGTCGATCATGTTGAGCGCGTAGGCCTGCCCGTCCACCGACCACGGCATGCGCACCGCCTGGGACTTAATCGTGATCCCGCGCTCGCGCTCGATATCCATGCGGTCAAGGTACTGGGCGCGCATCTCACGCTCCGTGACGATGTCCGTCAATTGCAGCATCCGATCGGCAAGCGTGGACTTGCCGTGATCGATGTGGGCGATGATGCAGAAATTCCGAATCTGCGCGGCCGGAGTGGACGCGGGCTGGATCTTGGCCAGCTCGGCAGAGGTAGAAACGGGCACGAGTCTCCTTCGAATAACAGTCTTTGACAACGATACCAGCGCGCCCGCACGGAACCGGGAATGTGCCGTGTGAAATTAGGCGGCCTGTGCCAGACTTGAGGCGTGTACACCTCCATTTTGTGGGACATGGGCGGCACGCTCATCGACACCTACCCGGCCGTCGACCACCTGCTCGCGCGGATTGGATATCGCACGGACGCGCCCAGCAACGCCCAGCTGTCCGAGGTGGCCCGCCTGCGCTCGATCTCCATCGACCACGCAATGAACAAGCTCCACCAGCTCTACGACGCCGACCTCGAGGCCCTGCATGCCGGCTACTCCGAACTCAAGGAATCGTGGAAGACCCGCCCGGCCCCGCTCATGAGTGGCGCGCGCCGCGTGCTCGAGGCTGTTCGCGACGCCGGTGGGCTCAACCTCATCGCCACCCACCGTGACCGCTGCTCGGCCGAGGACCTGCTGGCCGCCCACGGCATCGAGGTGGACGACATGGTGTGTGCTCCCGACGGCTACGAGCGCAAGCCCTCCCCTGACATGTACCTGGTGCTGATCGAACGCCACCGCCTCCACCCGGCCCGCGTGCTCGCCGTGGGCGACCGCCCGATCGACGTGGAGGCCGCCACCGCCGCCGGGGTGGACGGCTACCTGCTCGACCACCAGGGCAAGCAACCGGGCACCCTTGCCTCCCTCAGCGAACTTATTGGGATGATCGGGCCGCAGCAGTGAGACAATACCTACCATGAGCCTTGGTCCTGGATCCCTCAACGTCTTTCTGCCCCTCATCGAGCGCCTGACCCGCCTGCCGGGGCGCGCGCTCGTAACCTTCGCCGCCGCAAGCAACGCGCTTCTCGCCTTCGTCGGCTGGCAAGCCGGCACGCACGGAGGTGGCGCAGGCGCGTGGATCCCGTTTGGCGCATGCGTAGTCTTCAGCATCGTGCTGGTGTTCTTCGCGATCCGGCGCTCCCGGCTCGAGCGCCTGCTGAACGAGTACACCGAGAAGGCGCGGGCGCGCTACGCCAAGCAGACTCAACGATCCGAGAGCGCGGGCCAAATCTCGCAAAGCTCCGGGGACGGGATCATCATCGACGAATATGGCAACGTCCTCACCCGCGAGGCGGGCATGGAGGCCGAGGTCGAGCGCCTGCGGGCCCGGGAACGCCAGGCCGACGCCGAACGGGAGGCCGCCCAGCGGCGTAAGACCTTCCTCTCCCGGCTCGAGGCCGCCCAGCGCGCCGCCATCGCCCAGGCGGGCGGGGTGGGCAACGTCCCCCACCTCCAAGACGACCTGCGCTGGACCGTGCTCGCGGCCGGCATCACCCTCGCCTCCCTGCCGTTCATCGCCCTCCTTGCCATCATCAGCCTCTTCATCTGGCTCTAATGCCGGGTGGCCGGCACCCGGAGTGCCGGGGCGGCCGCTCAGGCGAGCCGCTCCAGCGGGCGCGAGGTGGGCGACGGCGTCGTGAACGGCCAGCCTTGTGGCAAAATGGGGGCATGGGTTTTAACAAGAAGCTCCTAGCCGCCGACGAGCACGTTATTCGCCACATGCGCGAGCACGTGAAGGCGATTTTTGGCAATATCCTCGCGCTGGTGGTCGTGGTGGTGGCATTGGTCCTCGCACTCTACTTCCTGCCCGACTCAGTGCGCCCGTGGGCGCACTGGGCCGCCGGCGCCACGGCTGGGCTACTGGCGATCTTCCTGTTCGTCATCCCGTGGCTGCAGTGGATGACCAGCACGTACACGGTCACCGACCGGCGGATCATCACCCGCACGGGCATCTTCAACAAGACCGGGCACGACATCCCGCTCTCCCGGATTTCGAGCGCCTCCTACGAGCGCGACATCATTGACCGCATGTTCGGCTGCGGCACCCTCATCCTTGAAACCTCGGCCGGCAACCCGGTCACGCTCCACGACGTGCCCGAGGTCGAGCGCTTGCACGTGACCCTGATCGAGCTGCTTGACGAGAGCGAGGACGAGTAGCCGTGTCTTTCATGGAGTCCCTCCGGCGCGCGGCCAAGTCGGCCGGCCGGAGTCTTGGCCGGGACCTGGCCCGCAAGGCGGGTGACGAGATCTCCCGCGCGATCACCGGCAGCCGTGGCACGTCGGGACGCGGCGGGCGTTCAGCATCGCGCGGAACGGCGCAAGGCGGGGGTAGTGCGCGAGATGCGAGGACGGCGTCGTCGAAGAAGAACGCGACTCAACCGGCGCCAGGACCCAAGTTGCGGCCCAGGGGCGCCACCTTGCCCGGGCCTGACGAGCCCGCCATCGAGTGGCCGGTTGCGCGCATCGGCCTTCCCACCTTCGACTACTCCCCGCTCCCCGACGCCTCCCCCGACCCGGGCGAGGTGGTGTGGGCGTGGGTACCGTTCGACGAGAACGACGGGCGCGGCAAGGACCGGCCCGTGCTCGTGCTCGCCGGATACGAGGAGCACGTGGTGTTCGTGCAGATGTCGAGCAAGGATCACGACGACTACACCCGCTACGAGGCCAGCCAAGGCCGCACGTGGCTGGACATCGGGACGGGCGCGTGGGACTCGCGCGGGCGCTCGTCGGAGGTGCGGCTCGACAGGCTGCTGGTCGCGCACGTGGCCCAAGTCCGCCGCGAAGGCGCCACGCTCGATCGGGCCAGGTACGACGCCGTAGTCAAGGCGCTCATGGAACTCCACGGCTAATGCCAGACTTTTCCAAGGTTCGCCCGCTAATATGGAAAGAGTAAGGGAGCTAGACGCTTCGGACCCACGTTAAAGGAGCAATCATGAGCTTTGATGACATCAAGAACAAGGCCAAGGACCTGGGCGGCAAGGCCAAGGAAACCGCCGGCAAGGCCACTGACAACGAGGACCTCGAGTTCGAGGGCAAGAAGGACCAGCTGGTTGCCGACGTGAAGAAGGCCGCCACCGAAGCCGGCGAGAAGGCCAAGGGCTTCGTCAACGACACGATCGACAAGATCAAGGGCGACAAGGACGAGCAGTAGTCAACGCCCCGGGGCTCACGCCCCTGTAGCCACCACGGCGCCGCAAACGTGAGCAGATGCACCACAAACCGCATCTGGCCTCGCTTTTGCGGCGCCGGTCGCTTTGCTAAAGTAGTCAATTGGACTTTGAACCTGGTCGGGTGAAAGGTCCGGCCAATCTTCTTTCCACGGGCACCCCACGCCTCAGTCCGAAGATGGCATGCCCTCACCGACCCGCGGCCCTCGGGGCCATCATTCACAACGAAAGAGTTCATCAGTGGCAAACATCAAGTCCCAGATCAAGCGAAACAAGACCAACGAGAAGCGCCGCCTTCGCAACAAGGCCGTCAAGACCGAGGTTCGTACCCTCGTACGTAAGACGCGCGAGGCCGCTGCAGCCGGCAACGCCGAGGAGGCGCAGGAAGCGCTCCGCGTTGCTTCCCGCAAGCTCGATAAGGCTGTTTCCAAGGGTGTTATCCATCGCAACCAGGCGGCCAACCGCAAGTCGAAGCTCGCCAAGCTCGTTGCGAAGATCAACGGCTAAGTAGCTCGAAGAAAGGGCGGCGGACTGGGGTCCGCCGCCCTTTTGCGTGCCCGCCGGGCCTGAACTACGGGCGCGGCCCCGCCGGGCCACGCCCGCCAGCTGGAATTAAAGAGCTTTGGACGATTTCGGGGCGATCTTCGTATATGAGGAGATCGCCCCGGAATCGTCCAGGAATTTCAAACGGGTCCCGGGTAACAGCTTGCCCAGTGACCGGAGGCAGTCACGCCGGCGGAGAGGGATGAAGCCTCACCGCCCGAAACGACGGCGTGACTGCCGGAGGCTTAACAACCGCTTTCGCTAGGCGTTCACCTTGAGCGCGGCGTTGATCTGGTCCACCGAGTCCTTCGCGTCGCCCAGCAGCATCTGGGTATTCTCGTTGAAGAACAGCGGGTTTTGCACGCCGGCATACCCTGCGTTCCCCATGGAGCGTTTAAAGACAATGACGTTCTTCGCCTCCCAGACCTTGATGACGGGCATACCCGCGATCGGCGAGCCGGGCTCTTCGGCTGACGGGTTGACCGTGTCGTTTGCGCCGATGACGAGCACCACGTCAGCCTCGGAGAGCGTGTCGTTGACTTCGTCCATTTCGTAGACGATGTCGTAGGGCACGTTAGCCTCGGCAAGCAGGACGTTCATGTGCCCAGGCAGTCGGCCCGCCACGGGGTGGATCGCGAACGACACGTCCACGCCCGCCTCGCGCAGGCGCCGGGTGAGGTCCGCCACCGGGTATTGAGCCTGGGCCACTGCCATACCGTAGCCGGGGGTGATGACCACCTTGGAGGCCGAAGCCAGCATGTCGGCCACCTCGGGGGCGGTGATTTCGTGGTGCGTGCCGTAGTCGCGTTCTTCGGCCACCGCGCCGTCGGAGCCGAAGCCGCCGAGGATCACGGAGATGAAGGAGCGGTTCATCGCCTGGCACATGATGTAGGACAGGTAGGCGCCCGAGGAGCCTACGAGTGCGCCCACGATGATGAGCAGGTCATTGCCGAGGGTGAAGCCGGCCATCGCGGCGGCCCAGCCCGAGTAGGAATTGAGCATCGACACGACCACCGGCATATCGCCGCCGCCGATTGCGGCCACGAGGTGCAGGCCGAGCAGGAGCGCGATCACCGTGAGCAATGCCAGCGGGATCATGCCCATCCCCACGGTGCGCGTGTGGGCGAACCAGATGATGAGCGCCAGCGAGGCGACGATCGCCCCCAGATTGAGCCAGTTACGCCCCGGCAGGGTGAGCGGCTTGCCAGACATTCGGCCCGAGAGCTTGAGGAAGGCGATGATCGAGCCGGTGAACGTGACCGCGCCGATGAACACCGCCAGGCCCACCTCGCCCATGTGGAAGGCGTTGTCGGGCGAGTCCGAACCGGGGGTCAGGATGAAGGAGTTGTAGCCGACGAGCACGGCTGCCAGGCCCACGAAGGAATGGAGCATAGCGATCAGCTCGGGCATGCCGGTCATTTCCACCTTGCGCGCGAGCGGGATACCCACGGCCGCGCCGATGCCGAGCGCGACCACGATGAGGGCGGCCACCACGGCCTGCTTCTGCGCGAACGAGATGAGGAGGATGACGGTGGCAAGAAGCACGAGGCCCATGCCTACCATCCCGAGCCGGTTACCGCGCTGGGCCGTGGCCTGCTTCGACAGCCCCGCGAGCGCGAGGATAAACAGCAGAGCGGCGGCGATGTACGCCAGTGACTCGAAGCTGAGCTGCCATGACGTGTAGTAAGCAACGATGTCGTTCATGATCAACTCCTATGGAACATCTTGAGCATGCGCTCGGTGACGAGGAATCCACCAAAGATGTTGATGGATGCCACGGCGATGGCGATGAAGGACAGGATCTGGACGGCGACGTTGTCGGATCCGACCTGGAGGAGCGCTCCGACCACGATGATGCCCGAGATCGCGTTCGTGACGGACATGAGTGGTGTGTGGAGGGCGTGGGTGACCGCGGTGATGACGTAGAAGCCGATCACGACGGCGAGAGCGAACACCATGAAGTGGGTGGTTGAGCCCGGCGGCGCGGAAAGGATGAGCCAGATGAACAGGGCGCCGGCGGCAAGTTTCCACCAGTGCTTGGCGATCCAGGATTTCTCCTTCGGCGCCTCGGGGGCGACCTCCGCCTGCGCGGGCGCGGGTGCCGGCGCCGGGGCGGCCGAGACCTTCACGGGCGGCGGCGGGAACATGACCTGGTCATCGAGCGTGACGAGCATCTGGCGCACGATCTCATCATCGAGGTCCAGGTGGAGCAGGCCGTCCTTGTCCGGGGTGGTGAGCTTGAAGAAGTTGAAGATGTTCTGCCCGTACAGCTGTGAGGACTGGCCCGGCAGGCGGGCGGCGAGCTCTGCGTAGCCGATGATGATCACGCCGTTGGCGGTCACGACCACCTCGTCCGGCCGCGATCCGACCACGTTGCCGCCATTGGCGGCGCCCATGTCGACGACGACGGAGCCCGGCTTCATCCCCGCCACGGTTTCCTCCGTGAGCAGCACGGGTGAGCGGCGTCCAGGGATGGCGGCGGTGGTGATGACGATGTCGGCGACTGCGGCCTGTTCGGCGTACAGCTTTTCGGCAGCGGCCGCCTGCTCCTGGCCCATCTCCTTCGCATACCCGTCGGTGGATTCCTGGGAGGCGACCGGGATGGCCACGAAGTCGGCGCCCATGGATTCGACCTGCTCGGCCGTCTCGGGCCGCACGTCGGTGGCCCTGACGATCGCGCCCATCGAGTTCGCCGTGCCGATCGCGGCCAGGCCCGCAACGCCCGCACCGATCACGTAGACGTTGGCGGGGGCGACCTTGCCGGCCGCCGTCACCTGGCCGGAGAACAGCCGGCCGAAGTGGTGGGCGGCCTCGATCACGGCCCGGTATCCGGCCACGTTGGCCAGGGAGGACAGCACGTCCATGGACTGGGCGCGCGAGATGCGCGGGACCATGTCCATCGCCAACCCGGTGATCCCACGGCTGGAGAGGGCCTCCAGGATGTCGGGGTTGCGGCCGGGGGCCATGCGCGCGATCAAGGTCGCGCCGTGCTTCATGAGGTCGAGTCGGTCAAGGCCGGGGGCGTCGAGCGCCGTGACGATGTCCGCTGCCCACGCCTCCTCCGTGCTGACAATCCGCGCCCCCGCACTCTCGTACAGCGAGTCGGGGAAGCTGGCCCGGGCACCGGCGTCGTGTTCAACGACAACCTCGTAGCCCAGCTTGATCAGCTTTCCCGCTGTGTCCGGAGTAGCGGCGACCAGAGTCTGATCGCCAGACTCCCGTGGTACACCAATGCGCAACTTCACTCCTTTTGTCGTTACGTGCTAAAGACTCTTTCAGCATATCCCGCGCTCGGCGGGCGTGCGTCGCTTTCTTGCCGATGGGCTCGCGCACTATTGCCGTAGCGCGCAGATGGTGACGATGGCCCGCTCGAGCGCGTACTCCGGGTCCCGCGAGAGGCCCTTGACCTCCGCGTCCGCTGTGGCGATCGCCTGGATCGCCTCCGCCAGGCTCGCCCCCGACCACCCGCGCAGGTCCTGCTTGGCGCGGCTGGCCTGCCAGTTGTTGAGCTTCGGAGTGGGCCGGCCCTTGGCCGAGCGCACACCCAACACCTGCGCCATCGTGCGTAGCTTCATAGCGATCGCGCCCACGATCGCGACGGGCGAGTTGCCGGTGGCGACCGCGTGCCGGGCGAGCTCCACGGCCTTTCCGGCGCGACCTGCCACGACGGCATCGGCGACATTGAATGCGGTGGCCTCCACGCGGCCGGCGAAGTAGGTGCGCACGTCCTCCTCGGTGATCGTACCCTTCACGTCACTCAGGAGCTGGCTGACGGCCGAGAGCAGTTCGCGCAAGTCGGAGCCGAGTGCGGCAACGATCGCGTCCACCGCGTCCGACGTCATTTTCCGGCCCGCATCGCGCACGTCCTGCACCACGATCTTCGCCTTGTCGTTGGGGTACTTGACCTTCTCAAAGGCGTAGGTGGGCACCTTGCCCTTGAGCGCGTCGAGCACCTTTTTCCCGCGTTGGCCCCCGTTGTGGCGCAGCACGAGCACCGAGTCCTGCTCCGGGGCCTGGATGTAGGCAAGCAGGTCATCTTGGAAGGGCGCGTTGACTTGCTCGAGGTTGGGCACGACGATCGCGCGCGGCTCCCCGAACAGCGACGGCGTGAGCAGGGCCTCGAGCTGGCCGCTCACGTACTGCGAGGAGTCAATCTCCACGATGTTCGTGTTCGGATCCGCCGCGCGCAGCTGGCGGCGCAGGGAGGCCACCGCCCGATCCCCCAACACGGGTTCGCCGGAGGTGATGAGCACGATGGGTGCGAGTGTGACTGCCATGCGTGCCATTATTCCACGTCCATCCGACAACCCGAGACCATCTCGGCTGCCCCGAGCACGGCGGGCCCGCACAGGTCCGTGCGCACCTGGATTGGCGCGTGCCAGATCTCCAGCGCCTCGCGCGTGGGGTGGCCGTACGTGTTGTCCTTACCCACGGAGAAGATCGTCACCCTCGCCTCGAGCCTCTCGGCAAGCTCCCGGCTCTGGTCGCGCGCCCCGTGATGGCCGACGACGACGACGTCGATCTCCCCCACGTCCCCGAGCAGGGATCGCTGACGGTCTTCGGGTGCATCACCGAGGATGAGGATCCGGTGCGAGGCGGTGACCATCTGCACCACCAGCGAGTCGGCGTTCGTGGAGTCGTCGGTGCCGATCACCGAGCGCGGGCCGATGATCTCGATCCCGCCCGTGCGCTGGCCAAACTCCACCGGTCGGTGCTCGACGCCGCGCCGGTCCATGAGCTCAAGGGCCCAGGAAGAGTTGTAGACGTGGTTGAGGTTGGGCGAGTACCACACTTCGCCGACGTCGGCCGCATCCAGCACGTCCTCCAGTCCGCGCACGTGGTCGGCGTCGAAGTGGCTGATGATGACGAGGTCAATGCGGGCAACGCCAGCGAGCTCCAGGCAGGCCGCCATGTTGCCGCCCTCGGGCCCGACGTCGACGAGGACAATGCCTTCTTCGGTCCGTCCGAGGAAGGCCGAGCCCTGCCCCACGTCACACTGGATCGCCTCCCAGTCCCCCGCCCCGCGCTGCGGGATGAAGGCGGAGACGAGCGCGGCGCAGACGAGCGTGCCCACCGCGCCGAGGATGACGCGCACGCCCCCAAACGCCAGGGCGGCGAGCAGCACGCCGAGGAAGGCGACATTGGCGATGAGCACGGCGATCGTGGGCAAGCCCGAGCCGGGCAGACCGATGAGCAGGGTGGTCACCTTCGCCATCCACCACGTGCATGCTTCGCACGCGCGCAGGATCGGGGTGGCCAGCCAGGGCGCCACGGGTAGCAGGAGCGTGCCGGCCATGCCCCCAATTGTCAGTGGTGCCACGACGGGCGCAACCAGCGCGTTGGCCAGGATCCCCCATAGGGAGGCCCGTTCCTGGATGGCGAGAAGCGGCGGGCCTGTGGCGATGGCGGCGATGAGGGAGATGGAGACGACGTCGGCGATCGCCCCGGGCACGTGCTCGGCCAGCCGACGCTGGAGCGGGTAGGAAAAGACGATGATGGCAGCCGTGGCGAGCGCCGAGAGCTGAAAGCCGAGGCTGCGGGCGAGCTCGAGGTCGAGCAGGCTGACCCCGATGATCGTGGCAGCGAGGAGCGGCAAAGCGTTCGTCCGCCGGCGCAGGGCGATCGCCAGGCACATGAGCACGCCCATGTAGCCGGCCCGAAGCACGGAGGCCTCGGGGCCGACCAGCGCCACGAGCCCGCCCAAGCTCGCCAGCGCGAATGCACCGGCAACGAGCGGTCGGCGTCGGCCCACCGCGCCGAGCACCACCGCGATCACGAGGGAAACGTGGGCGCCAGAGACCGCCGTGAGGTGGGACAGGCTGAGCATGCGCATCTGTTCGGTGGCAAGCTCGGACAGGCCCGTGTCGTCGCCCACCACCACGCCGGGGATGAGTTGGGCGTGCCAGGGGCGGTCGGCAACGTACTCGCGCAGGGCCGAGCGCAGGCGCCCTGTCAGGGGCGC
Organism: Trueperella sp. HMSC08B05; assembly: GCF_001808405.1. Lineage (NCBI taxonomy): Bacteria > Bacillati > Actinomycetota > Actinomycetes > Actinomycetales > Actinomycetaceae > Trueperella > Trueperella sp. HMSC08B05. The sequence continues at coordinate 72,471 of NZ_KV793237.1, forward strand.
GGAGAGGGGCTCGATAGTGGAAGCGTTGAGGCGGAGCATGGCATCGCCGGCCGACAGCCTGCCGCGTGCCACGAATCGCGTGCCTCGCTCGAGGCGTTCGCCTTCCCAACGCATGTAGGCGCTCGCGCGCGAGCTCATCGCCGGCCCAGAGTTAGCCGCAGCGCTCACCCGTGCGACCGCCTCGATCCGCACCATCGCGCCGAACTGCCCGCCCGTCGTCTTCGGGTGGCGTTCGATTGCGCCGGTGACCTCCACCTCGCGGCCGACCTCGTGATAGATGGCATCCGACTCCCCCACCAGGGCATCCGTCCCGCCCGCGATCGTCCCGGAGAGCAACGCCACCCCGACGATCGTGGCGAACCAGTTGCTTCTCAGCGCCCCGAGCAGGGTGACAAGGAGCGCCACGAGCCCGAGCGCGAGGTAGTCGGGGGCGAGGAGCGCCACCGCCCACACCACCCCCGCAGGCACGAGCAACCGGAAGTCCTGCATCAGATGCGCACGTGGTCGCGCAGCTGCTCGAGCGTCTTGGGACCGATCCCTCGCACGTCGATGAGTTGGTCGATCGAAGTAAAGGTACCGTTGGCGTTGCGCCAATCGATGATGGCTTTGGCTGTCACCGGCCCGACCCCCGGAATCGCCTCCAGCCCCGCCTGGTCCGCCGTGTTGAGGTTGACCTTCCCGTCCGCAGCGCCGGTATCTCCCGCCCCGCCGCTCGCTGCTCCTTCCCCGCCGACGACGCCCGAGCCGGTCGCGTCCCCTCCCTCTCCGACAGCGGGGACGTGGATGTGAACGCCGTCACTGATGGGCCCGGCCAGATTGATGCGGGCGAGGTCGGCCTCCCCGGTTGGCCCGCCGGCCGCCTGCACGGCGTCCGCAACCCGCGCGGGCGCCGGCAACGTGACGACACCCGGCACCGCCACCTGCCCCGACACGTGCACGACGATCGTCTCCGCCCTCGCGCTCGCCTCCTCCGAGCCCGCAGAATCTGGCGCTGCCTTGCCACTGGCGGTACCGTCCACTGCGTGCCCACCCTCGGTACTCTCGCCGGAGCCTGCTCCCCCGTCCCCCGCGCCGGCCTTAGACTGCGCTGACTCTTCTCCCTGCGGGATCACGGCCACCTCGGTGGAGCGCCCGGACAGCGCTCCGATCACCCCCGACAGCGCAAGGACGAGCAGGAGGACCGCGGCGATGCGCAATGAGTTACCGTCAAGCACGAAGCGGCGCTTCATAGCGGGCGTGGTGAGCGCCCCGACGTCGTCGCCGGCGCCGAGGCGCATGGCCGTGCGGGTGAAGCCCTCGACCTTCTCCCAGTCGGCGGTCGACTGGCGGGAGGCGGGGCGACGGGTAGGCATTGTGGTCATGGAGCCATTATGTGCGCTCGTCCCCACGTGCCTTCGCGCCCGAGCCCCAAAAATGGGGTTGCCCTCCCGCGAGCGAGATTGTGGAAAATGACTCGCACCTCGGCCCCGGCCTGCCCGTAGACTGGTCCCATGAACGATGAGATCCTCCGTTTGCAAGCTGAAGCGCTCGAGGCCGAAGCTCAGGCCGCCGCGGCAAAGGCGGCCGCCGCCAAGGCCCGCCTCGAAGCCGCCCTCGCGGCCCAGGAGTCTGGCTCCCCGGAGCCGCAGCCCAACGAGGACACATCTCCCGAACCCGCGCCAGCAGCAGCGCCAGCGAAGTCGGCCGTGCCCGCAACAGAGCAGCACGCCGAACCGGCCGCCTCCCCCGCACCAGACCCCGCACCCGTGCCCTCACCCGCAGCCTCGGACTACGAGCAAACCGTCCGCGCCGGCTACACCTTTGACGGCCCGACACTCACGGTCGGCACCTACATGGAAGACGGCGTTCCCCGCCCGGCCACACAGGTGCGCCTGCCGCTTGGCATGCTCAACCGCCACGGGCTCATCGCGGGTGCCACCGGCACCGGCAAGACCCGCACGCTCCAGCTTTTCGCCGAGGGCCTGTCGGCCAGCGGCGTGCCGTGTTTCGTCACGGACATCAAGGGCGACCTCACGGGCTTGCTCGAGCCCGGCCCGGCATCGGACAAACTCGCCGCTCGCGCGGCTGAGCAGGGGCAGGATTGGGCGGCGTCGTCGTTTCCCACGGAACTGTATGCGCTGGGAGGCGAGGGCAACGGCACCCCGATTCGCACCACGATCTCCGACTTCGGCCCGATCCTGCTCGCCAAGGTGCTCGGCCTCAACGAGACGCAGGAATCGGCGCTGTCCCTCATCTTCCATTGGGCCGACACGAATCAGCTGGCCCTCATCGACATCACCGACCTACGGGCCGTCTTCTCCTACCTCACATCCGATTCGGGCAAGGACGAGCTGAAGGCGATCGGCGGGGTCGCGCCGGCCACCGCGGGCGTCATCTTGCGCAACGTCGCCGAGCTCGAGGCCCAGGGCGGCGCGCTGTTCTTCGGCGAGCCCGCGTTCAGCGTGGCTGAGTTCATCCGGACCGACGACGGCCGAGGCGTCATTTCCGCCCTCGAGCTCCCGGACATCCAGTCCCGGCCCGCGCTGTTTTCCACCTTCCTCATGTGGCTGCTGGCCGAGCTCTTCCAAGAACTGCCCGAGGTAGGCGATCCGGACAAGCCCAAGCTCGTGTTTTTCTTCGACGAGGCCCACCTCCTGTTCGACGGCGCCTCGAAGGAGTTCCTGCGCCAGGTGGTGCAGACCGTGCGGCTCATTCGCTCGAAGGGCGTGGGCATCGTCTTCATTACCCAGACCCCGACGGACATCCCGGCCGACGTGCTCGCCCAGCTCGGCTCCAAGGTCCAGCACGCCCTTCGCGCCCACACCCCCGCCGAGGCGAAGAAGCTCCGCGAGACGGTGGCGACCTTCCCCACCTCACCCCTCGACCTCGAGCAGATCCTGCCCAGCCTGGGCACGGGCGAGGCGATCGTGACGATCCTCGACAAGAAGGGCCGCCCCAGCCCCGTGGCCCCAGTGCGGATCTGGGCGCCGGCCGCCATCATGGGCCCGGCCAGCGCGCAGGCGATCGACGCCGCCCTGCGCAACTCCCCCACCCTCGCCCGGTACAAGGACCCCATCGACCCCGAGTCAGCCTTCGAGCTGCTCGAGCAGCGGATGGCCGCGGAGGCGGCGGCCCGCGAGGAGGCCCAGCGCCTGGCCGAGGCAGCCAAGGAGGCCGCCAAACTCGAGGCGGAGCGCAAGAAGGAACTCGACCGCCAGGCCCGCGAGCTGGAGAAACAGATCGAGCGCGAGCGCCGCGAGGCGGAGAAGGAAGCCGAGCGTCGGCGTCGTGCCGCCGAGGCCGAGGCGGAGCGCCAACGCAAACGCCGCGAGGCCACGGTCGATCAGATGGTGCGCACGGCTGGCCGCACGCTCACGCGCGAGATCACGCGAGCAATCTTCGGAACCCGCCGCCGCTAGGCCGGGCCACGCGAAACGGGTGGGACCTGATGAGAGTCGAGGGTGCCAGAGCAAGCCAAAGTCAATGGCCATTGACTTGTTATAGTCTACCGGTCTAGACTAATGTGACGAAGCGAAGAATCCTCATCAAAACGCTAGAAAGGATCGCACGCGAAAGAGGCGAAATACTCATTCTGACTGAAGGTGGTAATCACACGAAAGCCACCATTGGCCAATGGAGCGAGCCGATCCCCAGACACCGAGAAGTCAGCAAACGCCTCGCCAAAGCAATCATTAGGAGGGCAAGTCAATGATCGATATCCTCATCTCCGCCGTCCGCGACGGTAAGTGGTGGGTGGCAGAATTCGAGGTTGAAGGTCACCCGTACGGGACACAGGCGCGCCGCCTCGATCAGCTCGAGGGCATGGTCAGGGACGCCGCGAGCCTCATGACCGGCAAGCCGGCCGCCGAGTTCAACGTCGACATCAACGCTCAGGGCATTCCCGGAGAGGTCGTTGAAAACTACCGCAAGGCCGCCCAGGAAGCGAGTGCCGCCGAAGCCCGCCTGTCTGCGGCATCGCGCCAGGCTGTTAGCACACTGACGGGCGCTGGCCTGTCCATGCGCGATGTCGGCGCGCTGATGGGCCTGTCCACGCAGCGCGTCTCACAGCTGGCCAAGGCCTAGAAACCCGGTCCCTACCCTTCGCCAACAGTAAGTGCCATAGCGCAACCCGGGCGCGGCGCCGGCTCTAGCGGCGGAAGGTCAGCGTGGCTGTCATCTGGCGCGACTGGCCGGGCTCCACGCGAACCGAGCCGACGGCGTCGGGACGATTGAACGAGTCGGCAACGGCGGACATGGGCGCGAGTGCGATGGCTGTGCGGGGGTCGCGCTCGAGGCGGTCGCCGGTGTCGATGTGGACGACCGCGGCCTCGCCGGGCTCCTGCGTGAGAACTACGGAGGCGTTGGTGGACGGGGTGACGACGCGTGTGGCGACCACCCCGTAGTTGTCGGGCACGAGCCCGCGGTAGTAGTCGTTGAGGGACGCCGACCCCAAATAGTCGATGACCACGGGCGTGTTGACACCGCCGTAGGCGGACTCCCCCGGCAACGGGACGCCACGGCGGTCGGTGAGGATCTTCGTGCGCGCAGGGATGGACAGGCCGAGGTTCGACACGGTCTCCATGCCCGGCAGCACGAAGTAGGGATGCCAGCCCACGGCGATCGGCGCGGGCTCATCAGAGAGATTTTTCGCCTCGAGGGTGATGGAGAGGTGCTCCTCGCCGTCGGCGCCCGAATCGAGGGAGAAGTGCACGGACACCTGGCACGTCCACGGGTAGGAATCGCAGGGCTTGATCACGGTCTCCATCGACAGGGTGGTGCCGGCGGAGACCACGTGGAAATCCTGCAGGTAGGCGAGTGAGTAGGCGCGCACGGCGTCGTCCACCTGGATGTCACGCCCGTCGAAGGTGTAGGTGGCGTCCGCGATCGGGCCGGACCACGGGGCAAGGATCATCGAGCGCGCACCCGCGCCGGCCTCGAGTTCCTCTTTCGATTGATGGCCTGCCAACACCTCCACGCCGGGCTCCGGCTGCCAGGACAGCAGGGTTGCGCCGCGTTCGGACACGATGGCACGCGCGCCCGTCGGCGAGGCGATCTCCCAGGCGGCATGCCCAAACTTGTCGACCTTTGAGATGTCAGTAGATGCCATCACACACCCTTTCCTTCGTCGTTCACTGTATCGGTTCTTGAGCTGGCGCGCCGAGCCGATATCACTGGCTGGAATTGTTACGAAAAACTACGGAACAATGTTGACCAGGTTCGGCTCGCGCACGATCACCTTGCGCGGCTCACCCTCCAGGAACTTGGCCACCTTCTCCGAGGCCAGCGCCATCGCCTGCAGGTCAGCCGCCGAGATGTCGGCCGGGACCTCCAGTCGGTCGCGGACCTTCCCGCGCACCTGCACAACCGCCGTGACCGTGTCCTCGGCCAGCAGCGATTCGTCCGTCACCTTCGGGAACGGCGCGAAGGCAAGCGACTGATCGTGCCCCAGCCGGCTCCACAGCTCCTCGGCCACGTGCGGCGCCACGGGCGCGACCATGAGCACGATCGCCTCCGCCACCGAGCGCGGCACCTCACGGCCGGTCAGGTGGTTGTTGAGCATGATGAGCTTGGCGATCGCGGTGTTGATCCGCATACCCTCGTAGTCCTCGCGCACGCCCACGATCGTCCGCGCCAGCAGCTTCGCCGTCTCCAGGTCCGCTTCCCCATCGACGACGACGAGCTCGCCCGTCTCCTCGTCCACAATGTTGCGCCACAGGCGCTGGAGGAATCGCTGGGAGCCGACAACCGCGCGGGTCTCCCACGGGCGGTCCACGTCGAGCGGGCCCATCGACATCTCGTACAGGCGGAACGTGTCCGCGCCGTACTGCTCAGCCATCTCGTCAGGGGTGACGATGTTCTTGAGCGACTTGCCCATCTTGCCGTACTCGCGGTTGACCTTCTCGCCCTGGTAGACATAGGTCACCTCGCCCGAGGCGTCTGCGGCGGCCACTTCCTCCACCTCGTCGGCCGGCACGTACTGCCCGCGCGAGTCGGTGTAGGCGTAGGCCTGCACGTAGCCCTGGTTGAACAGCTTGTAGAATGGCTCAAAGGAGGACAGGTGTCCGAGGTCGAACAGGACCTTGTGCCAGAAGCGGGCGTAGAGCAGGTGGAGTACCGCGTGCTCCACGCCGCCCACGTACAGGTCCGCGCCGCCCGCGACCTTGCCCTCGCGTGGGCCCATCCAGTACTCCTCCACCGCCGGGGCCACGAAACGTTCGGCGTTGTGCGGGTCAAGGTAGCGTAGCTCGTACCAGCACGAACCTGCCCAGTTCGGCATCGTGTTCGTGTCGCGCGTGTACATCTGCGGGCCATCCCCCAGGTCGAGCTCCACGTTCATCCAGTCCTGCAGCCGCCCGAGCGGCGGCTCAGGGTTAGACGAGGCGTCGTCGGGATCGAAGGAGCGCGGCGAGTAGTCCGGGGTGTCCGGCAGGTCCACCGGCAGCATCGACTCAGGCAGGGCGTGAGCGTTGCCATCGGCGTCGTAGACCACCGGGAAGGGCTCGCCCCAGTAGCGCTGGCGGGAGAAAAGCCAGTCGCGCAGGCGATAGGTCACCGTGGCCTTGCCCAGGCCCTTGGCGGCCAGCCAGTCGCTCATCGCGGCCACCGCTTCGGCCTTGTACATGCCGTTGAGCGAGATCTCTTCATTCGCCGAGTCAATGATCTCGCCGTCTTCCTCCCACGCGCTCTCCCACTCGAAGCCGTCGGCGGGCTTCATCGTGGGTACGATGTCGAGGTCGTAGGCCTTCGCGAAGTCGAAGTCGCGCTGGTCGTGGGCCGGCACGGCCATGATCGCGCCGGTGCCGTACCCCATCATGACGTAGTCCGCAGTGAACACCGGGATTTGCTTGCCGTTGACCGGGTTCGTCGCGTAAATGCCGGTGAAGACGCCGGTCTTTTCCCGCGCGTCGTCGGCCCGGTCCATGTCGGACTTCATCGACGCCTGGCGCTGGTAGTCCATGACCGCGCCCATCGGCGTGCCAGCCCCGCCGGTCCACGCCTCCTTCGTGCCCTCCGGCCATTCGGTGGGCACGCCCGAGCCGCCCAGCATCGGGTGCTCCGGGGAGACCACCATGAACGTGGCGCCGAACAGCGTGTCGGGGCGCGTGGTGAAGACTTCGAGCGTGACGTCGCCCTCGGCCGTATGCGCCGCGAACGTCACCTTCGCGCCGTGCGACTTGCCGATCCAGTTGCGCTGCATGAGGCGCACCTTCTCCGGCCAGTCCACGTAGTCGAGGTCCTGGGCGAGGCGGTCGGCGTAGTCGGTGATGCGCATCATCCACTGGCGCAGCTCGCGCTTGAACACGGGGAAGTTGCCGCGCTCGGAGCGGCCCTCGGCCGTGACCTCCTCATTCGCCAGCACGGTGCCCAAGCCCGGGCACCAGTTGACGGGCGCGTAGTCGATGTAGGCAAGGCGCCGGGCATCCACTGCACGACGCCGTTCGGCCGCGTCCAGCTCGGCCCACGGGCGTCCGTCCGGGGTTGCGACCTTGCCCCGCTCGTATTCTTCGACGAGCTCTGAGATAGGGCGGGCGCGGCCCACCGTGCCCGCGACGCGGCCGGGGGCTTCGGTGTCGTACCAGGAGTTGTAAATCTGGAGGAAGATCCACTGGGTCCAGCCCACGAAATCCGTGTCGGTGGTAGCGACCGAGCGGCGCGCCTCGTGCGACATGCCAAGGCGGCGCAGCTGGCGGCGCATGTTGGCGATGTTTTGCTCGGTGGTCACGCGCGGGTGCTGGCCGGTCTGCACGGCGTACTGTTCGGCGGGCAGGCCGAAGGCGTCATATCCCATCGTGTACAGCACGTTCTTGCCCTGCATGCGGGCGAAGCGCGCGAGCGTGTCGGTGGCGATGTAGCCCAGCGGGTGGCCCACGTGCAGGCCCTTGCCCGACGGGTAGGGGAACATGTCGAGCAGGTAGAAGGGCTCCTTGAGCTCCGCGCGACCGTCCGCGAGCGCGCCAGCCGGGTTGGGGGCGTTGAACGTCTCCTCGCGCTCCCAGCGATCCTGCCACTTCTTCTCGATCTCGCCGGCAAGCTCGGCGGTGTACCGATACGGGGTGCTCATGAGTCTCCTTTACTTAAGATCGCGGCTATTCTAGCTCAGGTGCCTGGCCCGGCCCGCCGGCGGCCACTGTGAGAGACATGACGCACGCCGTAGAATATAGCCATGAGCACCATCTTTTCCAAGATCATCGCCGGGGAGATCCCCGGCCAGTTCGTCTGGGCCGACGACGTGTGCGTCGTCATGGCCACCATTGAGCCGGTTCGCCCCGGCCACGTCATGGTCGTCCCCCGCGCCGAGGTGGCGAAGTTTAATGAGGTGGACGCCGGCGACTTCGGCCACATGATGCGCGTGGCGCAGATCGTGGCGAGCGCCCAGGAGAAGGCATTTGGCGTGCCGCGGGCCGTGGTGGCGATCCTCGGTTTCGAGGTGCCGCACACGCACGTGCACGTGATCCCCGCCGAGTCGGAGGAGGCGGCGCGCTTTTCCGACGCCGTGGCCGCACCTGCCGAGGAGATCGCCGCAGCAATGGACAAGCTGCGCGCCGCGCTGATCGAGACCGGGTACGCCGATCAGGTGGCAGCCGCCCGGTAGTGCCTGTGCCGCCGTCACTTTGGAGTTGTTAAGGGAATAGACTCTCCTTGCACTCACACCCTAGGAGAGTATTATGCGATCACTATTTTCGCGTCTTGCGACCGTCGCATTGACGGCGGTTCTCATGGTGGTTGCCGTGGCACCCTCCGAGGCGAGCACGATCCGTTCCGGCTACCGGGACACGCTTCTTGCCCGCCATACGAACAATGATCTTTATGCCTACGGGGGGGGGAGCGCTAGCTATCTCTCTCCGGCATGAAGATTGGCCACGGCTGGGGCGGTTTTGATTACGGCATCCAAATTGCCTCGCTCGACGGCGCCGATTATGGCGACGTCATCGTCCGCTCCCCCGACGGCCTGCTGCGCATCTACCACTCGGATGGCACCTCGCTGACCGGCGGGTACCAGATCGGGTACGGGTGGCACGTCATGGCCGATATCGTCCCGGCCGATGACTGGGACGGGGACGGCCACCCGGATCTCCTCGCCCGCCACAGGGACGGCCGCCTGCTCCTCTACCCCACGCTGAGCGCGGGCGAGTGGGACCGGGTTCGCGAGATCGGATGGGGCTGGGACGACATCGACATGATGGTGGTGCCCGGCGACATCGATGGTGACGGGGTGGCCGACCTCGTCGCCCGCCACAAGCCCACGGGCCGCCTGCTCCTCTACCCGGGCGACGGCAGCGGTGAATTTGGCGCGATGCGCCAAATCGGCCACGGCTGGGAGTCCTTTACCAACATCACCTCGATTGGCGACATCGATGGCGACGGCCGCCCCGACATCATCGGCCAGCGCGCGGACGGCAAGCTCTTCCGCTACACGAGCCTGGGCAACGGCTGGTGGTCCAAGGCCGTGCAGATCGGCCACGGCTGGCAGGACATGACCCTGCCGGGCAAGTGGAAAGCCACCACGGTTGCGGGCCCACCGGCGCCGAAGCCGCAGCTGCTGCGCCAGCCCTTCGTCTACGGCACGCTCCGCACGGGCGACATCGGCTACCACATGGTTCAGGGCCGCGTGATCTCGGAGCGCAAGGATACCGTGCCGCGTTACGCCCTGTGGGTCACCCACAAGGGCACGTGGCCGTGGGCGATCCCCAGCGCCACGAGCCGCCCGATCGTTGGCCAGATCATGGAGTTCCCGGCCTCGACACTGGCCGCGAACCTCACGCGCCTGGACGTCTACGAGGGCTACTACCCGAACCGTAACATCAACACCTTGCGCTACTTCCGCAACGCGGCCACGACGACGTCGGGCAAGCCGGTCTGGATCTACGAGACCTCCCCGCGCCAGGCGCAGTGGGTGGTGCGAAATGGCTACCGGGTGTCGAATGGTGACTGGTTCAACCAGATCCGCGCGACCTCGCTACGTAGTGCGTCGGGCGGACTGTGGGTCTCGCCTGATGCCGAGGCGTACGTGCAGGTTGACAAGGCCACCGAGATCACGACCTGCACCTCCGAGCTCGGGAGCCTGGATGGCCAGTTCCTCCACCTCGATCTGACGGCTACCGCCCCGGCCTCGACCGAGCAGGGCTACATCTCCGTCCCGGCGGAGTCCTTCGTAGCCGTGGATTCGGACGGCAACCCGTTTGCACCGTTCGACGAGTCGGCGCGGTACTGCTCCGCCATGAATGACCAGCTCATCGCGTTCGTCGACGACGGCGTCACGGCTTCCGGCACGCTCACTCTTTCCGGTGACATTGCCGAGCTGTACTGGGTCAACGACGACGGCGAGGCGGTCCTCATCTGGTCGAAGAACCCGGCGCAGCTCAGCCAGCCAAGCACGGAGCCGACAAAGGATCCTACCGCTGAGGTGACCGAGCCGGCCGAGGGGGCGGACCAGTCCGCGACAGAACCGGCCGCCGAGCAGACCGGTGAGCAGACCGGAGCGGCGGAGTCGGACAACAACGACTAGTCGGAACGCCGCCTGCCTAACAGTGAGGGCCTCCGGGGATTCCCGGAGGCCCTCACCATTGGCGGAGGTTGATTAGAAGACGAGCGCCCAGGAGTCCCAGAACCAGATGACGGTGAACAGGACGAGGACGAGGTAGACCACTGCCACGGTGATCCAGCGGTTGCGCACTAGGGCCGAGCCGAAGCCCTCGGCACCCTCCCCAAGGTGTCCGGCTTGGGCCACGCGGGCCAGCAGCACGATGAAGAGCGGGATGGTCACGATCCACACGACCAGGCAGAACGGGCACAGTGACCTGTTGACCACGTAGGATTCGTAGGCGAACCAGACCACCCACACGATGCCCATGCCGGCGCCGGCGAGCGCGGCGTTCCACAGCCAACGGTGGAGGGTGCCGCCGAAGGCGAGCACGAGCCCGAGGGCCACGATTCCGGCGAAGAACATCATGCCGAACAGGGCGTTGGGCACACCGAACAGGAGGTGCCCCTGCCAGGCGGTGAAGTACTTCGAGCAGCCGATCAGCGGGTTGACGTCACAGATGAGGCTGGCGTTCGGGTTTTTGTAGTAGGTGAACTCGGACAGGACGAGCATGAGTGAGGCGAACAGCCCGATCGCCCCAGTGATGATCATGGTCAGCGAGGTTTCGAGCGAGGCGCCGCCGGCGCGCTCGTGCTCGCTGGCCTTGGCCTCAAACTTGGCGATTCGACGATCCATTTCCTCGATGTCGAGTTCACTCATGATGTTCCTTCGCGTTTGCGACGTACGATTCAACAAAGTGGGCCGTGTCGGACCAGTCGGAAACGGCGTGGGTGTCGATCCCGAGTCGGGTGACGGGGTAGTCGTTGCCGCCCTCGTCCAGGCGGTCGCCCACAAACAGCATGTTCGCGATCGGTATGCCCGTGACCTTCTCCAGTTCGGCGATTCCGTAGGCCTTGTCCACGCCCTTGCGGGTGATGTCCACCGACGTCGATCCGCCCGATCGCACTTCGAGGTGCGGTAGGCGCGGGGCGACGGCGGCGCGCAGGGCCTCCTTCTTCTTCCCCGTGGGGTCCCAGGCCTTCTTCGCCTCGAGGGGCGCCTGCTGGCCGAGCGCGGAGAACGTGATTTGCGATCCGCGGTCTTCGAGGATATCTCCCCACACCTCGGTCTCCCACAGCCCGAGACGCTTGGCCTCTTCCTCCACGACTGCCATCGCCTCGGCCCTCTCCTCGGCGCTCAGGTCACGCACGTAGACGGGCCGCCAGTCGGCGTCGTCGTAACGCATGTAGCGCGTGCCGCACGTGGGCATGAGGTGGAGGCGGGCGAGCTGGGCGTCGGTGGCGTCGAGGTTGGCAAGCAGCTGGCCGCGGAACTGGTCAAACGTGCCGCCGGAGATGACACACACGTCGTGAAGATCGAGCAGGTCGCGAAGCGCGGCGGCCATCCGAGGTGACAGGGGTGATTTCGACGGTGCGAGCGTGTCATCGAGATCGAAGGCGAGCAGTGCGTACAAGGTTCCTCCTGAGCAGTTCGGCGTCCATTCTCTCACGCCACACGGAATAAAACACATTTCAACTATTTCGCGTTGGAAGAAATGCAGCCTCACCCGATAATGTGGCGCCTATGGAAGATTTTCAGCCACAACACGCACCGGACTTCGAACCTGACGAGGTGACGGTCAAGGCACACGAATACCGCTCCCCCGTCCCACCCGCCCTTGAAACTGCCGCCGGATGGGCGTGGCGCATCATCGTTCTCGCCATCCTGCTGATCGGCGTGGGCTGGGTCACCTTCAAGCTCTCCCTCCTCTTCATCGCGCTCATGGTGGCGCTCCTCATCGCCGTCGTGCTCGAACCTGCCAGCGCTTACCTACGCAAGCGCTGGAACTGGCCGCCGGCCGCCGCGGCCGCAGCCGGAGTGCTCGGGTTGGTCGTCATCATCCTCGGTCTGCTTGTGGGGGCGGGCACCGGAATCGTGGCGGGCATGTCCGACCTGGCCGACCAGGTTATCGCCGGCGTGTCCACGATCGTCGACCTTCTGACTGACAAGTTCCCCACCCTCCAGCAAACACTGAACGAGAGCTGGTCGAAGGCGCAAAGCGCCCTACAGAACAACGCCGCCACCCTGCTGGGCGGCGTGGCCTCCATCGGATCGAGCGTCACGGGCTTCCTCACCGGCATGATCCTGTCCCTGTTCTCCCTATTCTTCTTCCTCAAGGACGGCCGGCGCCTGTGGCACTGGATCGTGCGCGCCACACCGCGCTCGCAGCACGACCGGGTCAACGAGGCCGGCATCCGCGCCTGGGTGACGATCGGGAACTACACCCGCACGCAGGCGATCGTCGCCGCTGTCGACGCCGTCGGCATCGGTATCGTCGCGATGCTCCTGAAGACCCCGATCTCGCTCGCCTTCCCCATCGCGGTGGTCGTCTTCCTCTTCTCCTTCATCCCGATCGTCGGCGCCTTCCTCTCCGGCTTCCTTGCCGTGGTGATCGTGCTGGTCAACACCCAGTCGGTGGGCTTCGCGCTGCTCATGCTGGCCGGTGTCATCCTCGTCCAGCAGATTGAAGGCAACGTCCTCCAGCCCGTCCTCCAGGGCAACGCGCTCAACATGCACGCCCTGGCTGTGGTGCTCATCGTGGCAGGCGGATCGGCGCTCGCGGGCATCATCGGAGCTCTGTTCGCCGTGCCGCTTGCCGCCGCGATCAACACCGCGATCCTCTACCTGCGCGGGCATGACACCTACCCCTACCTCAACCGGATGCAGGACCGCCCGGGCGGCCCGCCGCGCGCGTTCGAGGAGGTCTCGGCCGAGCACTGGGAGCGCTTTGACGAGAAGGTGGCCCAGCACCTCACGCCGAAGGAGCGCAAGGCGAACGCCAAGCAGGCCCGCGCGGAGCGGCGAGCCGCCCGGCGCTCGCGTTAGACTAGATCAGTAAACTTTCCGCCTTACGTTAAGGAAGAACATGGCAACGCCACACATCAACGCAGAAAAGGGAGACATCGCTCCCGCCGTCCTCATGCCGGGTGACCCGAAGCGCGCCGAGCGCATGGCCCAGATGCTCATGCCGGACGCCAAGGTCGTGTCGGACGTGCGCGGCATTAAGGCCTTCACGGGCACGGTGGATGGCAAGCCACTGTCGATCATGGCATCGGGCATGGGCCAGCCGTCGCTGGGCATTTACGCCTCGGAGCTTTTCTCCATGTTTGACGTGCAGCGCATCATCCGCGTGGGCACGGCCGGCGGCCTGTCGAAGGACGTGAAGGTGGGTGACGTAGTGATTGCCAGCGGCGCGCACTACGAAGGCGTGATCAACACCTACCTCATTCCGCAGACCCACTTCTCGGCTATCGCCTCCTTCAACCTGGTCAGGGCCGCGGCGGACGCGGCTGGGGATGACCCGGACGTCGTCGTGGCACCCGTGATCTCGCGTGACCGTTTCTACAACGTGCCCGAAGAGGTCAACGAGGCCGCCGCGAAGGTGGGCACCGCCGGAGCCGAGATGGAGGCAGGCGCACTCTACGGCCTGGCGTCCCTGTACGGCAAGGAGGCCCTTGCCGTGCTGACCATCTCGGATCACATGACCGTACCGAGCGAGGACATGACGCCGGAGGAGCGCGAGACTAAGTTCGTCAAGGCGCTCGAGCTCGCGGTGGCGGCAGCCCTTTCCTAATGAACACGCTCTCCCCCTCGACCGAGGATTACCTCAAGACGATCTGGTCCATCTGCGAATGGTCCGGCGATGAGGTAGTCCCGATCGAGCTTGCGCGCCGCATGGGGCTGAGCCCCTCCACTGTGACCGAAGCCGTGAAGAAGCTCAGCTCCCAAAACCTGGTCAGCCATCGGCGCTACGGCCCGATCCGCCTCACCGAGGAGGGCTTGCGCGAGGCACTGCGGGTAGTGCGCAAGCACCGGCTCATCGAAACCTACTTGCACACCCACCTGGGTTATGCCTGGCAGGAGCTGCATGACGAGGCCGAGGCGCTCGAGCACGCCGTGTCCGCGCGTTTCATCGACGCGATTGACGACCTGCTCGGCCACCCGCTGCGCGACCCGCACGGCGACCCGATCCCCCAGCCCGACGGCTCGATGCCAGCTATGGACGTCTTCCACTTGCACGAGGCAGCAGAGGGCGCGCCCGTGGTGATCGAGCAGGTGGACGACGACGACGCCGACGTGCTCATTTACCTGGGCGACCTGGGGGTGCGGCCCGGCAAGAACGCCACGGTGACCTCACAGAGCGCGGTGCTGGGCCTGACCACGATCGAGATCGACGGCCAGTCCATTGCACTGCCCAACCCCGCCGCCCGGCGGGTGCGCGTGACAATCCCAGAGCGCTAACTCATCGGGCGGGCGCGCACTGCGCGCCCGCCACGTGAGCGCCGCCCACGCAGGGTACACATCCACGTCAAAGGGCATATCCTGCCCGCGGGTGAGGATCCATGTGAGCCGTAGCCGGCCCGTGTATTGGCGTTCTTCCATCTCCATATCTCCACTCTCCCATGCCCCTCCGACAATTCTTTCCCGCCGATGCCCTATGCTGGTACAGCTGGACACTTTCGAAGGGATGAGCAGTGGCAAAACTGTATTTTCGTTACGGCACGATGAACTCGGGTAAGACCGCCGGCCTGCTCATGGCGGCCCACAACTTCGAAGAATCCCACCAGCAGATCCTCATCCTTAAGCCCGCCCTGGATTCGAAGGCCGGCGCCGCGCTCTACACGCGCATGGGGATCGAGCGGCTCGTGGATCACCTCGTGGCCGAGGACGACGACCTGTTCGAGCTTGCGAGTAACTGGCTCGCCTCCATCGAAGGCAAGACGGTGGGCGGGATCCTCGTGGACGAGGCGCAGTTCCTCACCACCGCACAGGTGGACCAGCTGCTCATGGCGGCCCTCACCCTCAACATCCCGGTGCTGTGCTACGGGTTACGTACCGACTTCCTCACCAAGGTCTTCCCCGGCTCGGCCCGCCTGCTGGAGACTGCCCACACCCTCGAGGAACTGAAGACGATGTGTGGGGCGGGGTGCCGGCGCAAGGCGAACTTTAACGCCCGCAAGGTCAACGGCCAGTTCGTGCTCCACGGCGAACAGATCGAGATCGATAACCGCTCCGAGGTGGAGTACATGGCCCTGTGCGGGCAGTGCTTCCTCAAGCTGGTGGGCCCGATCGACGGCCACCGCGAGTAGCCCTGCAAGCAAGTACCGCAAGTAATCACCGACTTCCACCCTCAGATGCATCCGAGCGCAGACGCATCTGGATTCTGCGCCCGAAGACTCCGCTTTTAGCAACAAGACAGCCCAGGGTTCTGATCGATCCACACGTGCGCGTTACGCCACACCCCACCACCTTCATATCGATATCGATTCCCGTTACACTTGTAGGTGATAAAGATTCTCAATTGAAAGTAGGTGATCCTTCTTGTCGCGTCTGAGTTGGGCGAAGCGGCTCGCCGCCCTCACTACCTCCGCACTCGCCGTCTCCTTCTTGGCACCGGCGGCGGCCGCGCCCACGGAGGGCAAGGCAATTTTCGATCAGGGCCACACCGATTCCCCGAAGGTGTTCTGGGAGAATGACGCCCTGACGATCAAGGCTTCCGGCCAGCAGGTCACGCCGCTGGAGAAGGGCCTGCACTGGCTGCACCAGGGCTACGATTCCAGCGGCAAGCAGTACTTCTATTACACCGCTGGCGAGCATCCCCAGTATCGCTTCCTGGGAGAGGCGGGCGACCTGTTCTACTGGGGCTCCCCCATCAATGCCACGGGCGGCGCTAAGAACCTGTGGATCGGCTACGGTTCGGACGCCGGCATCCCGGTGGAGGAGTTCCGCGACCAGATGTTCCAGCTGGAGCTCGTGGACTTCACCGGCCCGGGCCAGATGGAGATGTTCCGCTACACGAATGATGATTATCCGCAGGAGCGCTTCCTCTCCAGCCACCAGAACGACTACCGTTTCCTCCAGCTCGGCGCCGGTGCTCACACGCACCTCAACACCACGTTCTCCAAGCCGGGCACGTACCACCTCACCTACCGCACCACGTACCGCGATGCCACGACCGGCCAGTTCGTGACCTCCGCTCCGCAGGATATGGAGTGGCAGGTTGGCGGTAGCAATCCGCGTCAGGCCAAGCTGGGCAACGTGATCGACGCTTACAACGCCTCCCAGGAGACGGGCTCATCGCAGTCCTTCAAGCCCACGCTCACGCTTGCGCCTTCGGGCACCGAGCCGATGACGTCGATCACCTTCGACACGGGCGATCCGGCCGCCACGGGCCGCGTGGCCTTCTACATCGACGGTTACTACCTGGCCGAGCAGCCTCTGACCGGCGGTTCCGCTACGTGGAGCGAGATGATCGGCTCCCAGACCTCAAGCTTCCAGGCCGTTTACGTTCCCGACGCCGGCTCGCCCGCCCCGCGCTGGATGACCGCCCCGGTCTCTTACAAGCTCGGCGATAAGGCGACGACGACGTCGGAGCCCGGCCAGTTCCCGGCCCCCACGAACACCAACATCCCGGCGAAGAACCTGAGCCCGGCGGCGATCACCTCCACCAAGGTGACGATGTCGAGCAAGCTCGAGGGCGATAACTACGTCATCACCGCCATGCCCGAGGATCCGAACGTGGAATTCGGCGTGGTTGGCGGCTTCGGCGAGGACGTGTCGAGCACCGCCGAAGAGTGCCCGATCAACTTCACCTCCACCCGCTCCTCGCGCTCGATGACGATTTCGAAGAGCTTTGTGGACGACTGGTGTGACACCACCCAGGCCCACTGGGATCTCACCCCGGCCACGCAGTACCCGGCGGCCCGCACCACGCTGGACGCCGAGGGCGCGGAGTTCACCGCGACTGCGAACTTCGCCGCTGCACCCGGTAGCGATGCGCCCGCACCCTCGGAGCCGGAGACTCCGGCGCCGGAGAACCCGGACAACCCCACCGACCAGCCGACCGGCGATGCCGGTGGAAACGGTGAAGCTGGCGATAACGGCAAGCCTGGCGAGGCCGAGGACAACGCCAGCGCCGAGACCGAAGGCGCCATCAAGACCGAGGCCGTGACGATCACGGAGGGCCACATCGACTACGGCCCCACGCTCACGCCGGACGGCTCGCTGCGAATCATCGTCGGCGACGATTCACGCACTATCGAACCGCGTAGCGTGGTTCGCGATCCCGACGCCGTCACTCTCAAGGCCAAGGTGCGAAAGCAGGTGCGCTCCAAGCGCGTCTTTGGCGATGAGTCCTACAACTTCTTGGGCGATTACGGCACGCCGCTGTACGTGCTGCCGCAGTCGCAGGTGAGGGGCTTGGTATGGCCGGGCTTCTCTACC
Organism: Trueperella sp. HMSC08B05; assembly: GCF_001808405.1. Classification (NCBI taxonomy): domain Bacteria; kingdom Bacillati; phylum Actinomycetota; class Actinomycetes; order Actinomycetales; family Actinomycetaceae; genus Trueperella; species Trueperella sp. HMSC08B05. The sequence goes on from NZ_KV793237.1 coordinate 90,256, forward strand.
GAGCGCCTGCCCACGGAGACCTTCCCCAATGGCACCACGATGACCTTTACGCCGATCTCGGTACCCTCGGGAGGCGCACAGGCGACTCCCGAGGTTGCTGGACGCGCGATGCCGATGATGGCGTCGATGGCTCGTTCGGCGTCGGCGGACGAGGGCGCGAAGGCCTGGGCCTTCACGCAGGGCCTCGCGGGCCTGCAGGATCTGCTGGTCGACGCCTCGAAGACTACCACGGTGACCAACACCCTTCCGGCGCACATCCACGCCAACTGGGTCTTCACCCACCCGGGCACGTACGAGTTCGCGATGCAGGTCTCTGCCACGGATAAGGACGGCACGTCGATAACGTCGGACATCGGCAAGATCCGGATCGTCGTGGAGGACAAGTCCGCGCCCGACGCCGGTGACACCGACAACACGGACACGGGCAACGGCAACGACGAAGCCGGCAACGGCTCCGGTAACGACAACACGGGCAACGGCAACACCGATGGCTCGAATAAGGGCGACGCCGACAACGGCGGCAAGCCCGGCGGCAAGACCCCGGACAAGCCGGCCGGCGCCCCCGGCACCACCGGAACACCCGGCGCCACCGGAACGCCTGGCGCTACCGGCACCCCGGGCGCGGCGGGCACCGGCCCGGCGGGCACGATCACGGGCGGCGGCGCCGCTGTGGAGCAGTGCATCCCCACCCCGATCGAGACCGAAGTTTCGGGCCCGGCGGCGAAGGCATCGGGCGGTTCTTACACCGTGCCGGCCAACACCCACTCGCACCCGAACTGGGTGTTCACCAAACCGGGCACTTACAAGGCGACGATCACGCAGACCGCCAAGCTCAAGAGCGGTAAGCGCGTCCAGGCCACGGGCACCCTCACGTTCAATGTGGGAGGTTCGGGCAACGCGGATTCGGGCCACTTCGACATCGGCTCGGTCCTCGAGGGCGACAAACTCATGTTCAAGGTGAAGGATGACCGCACCCAGCCGGCCAAGTGGGTCGATCCGGGCTCGCTCGTCTTCGGCCTGAGCGACGCTTCGAAGGCCACCGCACCCGCAGGCCTGGAGTTCATCGCCCCGAAGGGCTCGCAGATTTGGATGATCTCCTCCGCCGCTGTTCCGGGCGTGCCGTGGGTGGGCGCGAATACGCAGCACCCGTCGATCGTCTCGGGTACCACCGGTGAGGTCACGTGGTCGCTGTCCAGCGTGACCGGCCCGGGCCAGCTCGCGGTGTTCTCCTCGGGCAACCTCGGCCAGGTGGTTGGCGAGCGCTGGTTCGGCGGCGCGGCCAGCGATAACGGCCTGCCGGCGGGCGTGGAGAAGAAGGGCGATAAGTACATCAAGACCGAGTGGGTGGGCAAGACGGCGTCGGGCGCCGACTGCCAGCTCTCGGCCGAGCAGATCGCCCAGCTCCAAGCGGAGGGCAAGAACGTGGCGGCCGGCCAGACCACCGCGCTCACTCACGCCGGTGCAACCGTGTCCACGCTTGCGGCCCTCACGATTGCGCTCATGGGCATCGGCGGTGCGCTGATTGTTCGCAGGCGCTTCGCATAACCGGGGCGGGCTCGCCCGCTCTCTAGCACTCCTGGCCAGCCTCGCGCTGGCCGGGTGCGCCGCACCTACGGAGGACTCGGCCGGGGTGGTCGCCACCACCCCGGTCGTGGCCGACTTGGTGCGGAACGTGGCGGGCGACGCGATCGACGTCGTCTCCCTCGTTCCGCCCTCCTCCGACCCCCACACGTACGAGCCGCCCTTGTCGATGCTGCGCCACGTGACGCGCGCGAAGACGGCGTTCTCTAACGGGCTGCTCCTGGAAAACGAGTCGATCCGTGCGATGGTCGATTCGAACCTTCCCGCGGGCAGCCCGAACGTGGCGCTTGGGGACGAGTCGGTGGCAGTGGGCGGCTACCACATCCCGCTCGTCGAAGACCAGGCGCTGGACACGATCTGGTTGGGCCTGCGCGTGGCCGGCCGCTACTCCGACCCCGGAACGGTGACCTTCCGCGCCACCGCGCTCGAGGGCCCGGGCAACATCTCGGCCTTCACCACGGGCGTGTTCGGCCAGCCCTCGATCTGGCTCGACTCCTCGAACGGCCTGGACGGCGACCAGCTGGCCCTCCCCGCCGGCTCGCACACGCACATGTCGTGGGGGTTCACCGCCCCCGGCCGCTACCGCCTCACCATCGAGGCGATTCCCGACGCCGACATGCGCGGCTCCTCCCCCGCCGAGGCGACGATCGAGTTCGCCGTTGGCACCGATCCGGGGCCGAATGCTCTGGATTCGGGGCACGTGGACCTCTTCGCTCAGGCCGACCTCACGCTGCGCGGGGAGGACAAGGGCCGCAGCTTCGAGCGCAAGCCGGCCGACGTCGTCGTCGCGGTCCCGCACGCCACCCGCACGCAGGTGCCGGCGGACCCGCAGTGGCGTTTTCTCGGCAAGCCCGGGGAGGACGCGTGGGTGCTGGCGCAGGCCGTGATCGGCAGGCACGTGCACGGGGAAATTGACCCGCACATGTGGCTGGATGTTGCCAACGCGATCGCCTACGTGGAGGTGATCCGCGACCAGCTCTCGGCGATCGAGCCCGAGCACACGGACGTCTTTGAGGCCAACGCCTCGGCATATATCGCCAGGCTCGAGCGGCTCGATGCGTGGGCCGCGAACGTGCTCGCCACGATCCCGCCCGCTAACCGCCGCCTGGTGACGGCCCACGACGCCTACGGGTACCTGGCCAACGCCTACGGGCTTGCGATCACGGGGTTTGCGTCGGCGAACCCGTCGCTTGAGCCGTCGGCCGGGGCGCTCGCCACGCTCACCGCCACGCTGCGCGACCTGCACGTACCGGCGGTTTTTACGGAGGCCTCCACGAAGTCGGGGGCGGGCGAGTTGACGTCGATCGCGGACGGCCTGGGGATTAGCGTGTGCTCCCTGTCCTCCGACTCGCTCACCCCGGACGCCCCCACCTACATTGACCTGGTGGTTCACAACATCACCGCATTAAAATCGTGCCTGGATCCGAGCTCGTATCCAGCATGGACGTTTGAAGGATAGACATGAAACGACTCTCCGCGCTCACCGCGCTCGCCCTCGCCGCCACGGCCCTCACCGTGCCCGCGGCCGCCACCACCGACTCCACGGCCGTGGACCCCGCGCTCACGCAGCGCGTGAACGCCGACGAGGCGGTAGCCCCTGCCGGCGAGCAGACGGTGATCGACGCCGGGCACGTGGACATGGGCCCGCGCATCATCGACGGCCAGTGGCAGGTCCTCGCCCGCGACGACACCGCCGCCACCCCCACATGGCGCCAGACCAACGACGTCGTCTACCGCGTCTCCGACGACGCCCGGCTCGACGTGCCCGAGGGCTACGACTTCGTGGGCGGCACGCAGGCGTGGGTGATCCCCCAGCAGGAGATCTCGGGCGTGCCGTGGCTGGGCTGGAACACGCAGGACCCGGCAGTGATTGACCAGGTCAACGGCACGGTCAACATCGTCTTCGAGGGCCACGAGGGCCCGGGCACCTTCACCGCGTTCGTCCAGGCCGGCAACTTCCAAGGCCCGGACCTACTGTGGGATTCGGCGAAGGCCGAGTCCCAGCCGATCTCGGTGGAGATTAACACGCACACGCACGTCAACTGGGCCTTCACCGAGCCGGGCGTGCACCGCATCCGCCTATCCTTCACCGCCACTCTCAACGACGGCACGACGGCCGGCGACACAGCTTACATCAACGTGGCAGTCGGCTCTGAGACGAGCGTCGACGACGTGTGGGCGGCCATCGCCGCCGTACAGCCGGACTCCACGACGCCCGACGGCTCGGCTGACGCCTCGGAACAGACGGGCGAGGGCCAGTCTGGCGCGGGCCAGAGCAGCAATGGTTCGGAGCAGGCTGACGACGCCAGCCCCGACGCCACCGCGCGCGACCAGCGCGACTCGAGCACCGGCGTCGTCGTCCTTGGCATGGCGGGCCTGGCCCTGCTCGTCGTGGCCGTCTTCGTGGTGCTACGCAAGCGCACGAGCTCCGCGCAGGCCCGCGCCCTGGAGGACAAGTGAGCGTCCTTGCCCTTCGCGACGTGGACGTGTGCCTGAGCGGGCGCACGATCCTCGAAAGTGTCTCGCTCACGGTGGAGCCGGGCGAGATCATGGGTCTGCTCGGGCCGAACGGCGCGGGCAAGACCACGCTCATGCGCGCGATCATGGGGCTCATCCCCACTGCGCGCGGCACGATCGAGCGCTCGGGTGCGCCGGGCTACGTTCCCCAGCGCCACGACATCGCCTGGAACTACCCCATCTCCGTGCAAGAAACGGTCATGACCTCCCTGCAGGCGCGCATGCGCCCGTGGCAGTGGGCGAAGGCTGAACACTGGCGGTCCGTCTACGACGCCCTGGAGATGGTGGGGATGATCGACCTGCGCGAGCGCACGCTCGACGAGCTCTCGGGCGGGCAGAAGCAGCGGGTGCTCATCGCCCGCGCCCTCGCCCCTGGGCCCCAGGTGTTGTTGCTGGACGAGCCGTTCACCGGCCTCGACCACCCCACCCAGGACTCGCTCACCGATCTCTTCACCTCCCTGTCCGAGGCCGGGGTGGCGATCCTCATGTCCACCCACGACCTCACGCAGGCCGTGGGCATGGCCGACCGACTGGCCCTGCTCGCCGGCACGATCCGCGCCGTCGACGCCCCGGACAACCTGCGCGACCCCCACATCTGGATGGACACCTTCGCCGTCCGCCCCGACTCCGCCCTGCTTCGTACCATTGGACTGACATGAGCCTGCTCGACTTCCTCGCCGACCTCGCCAACCCCCAGCTTGCCTTCCTTCAGCGGGCCATGGTGGTGGCAATCCTGTCGGCTATCATCTGTGGCGCCGTGGGCGTTCACACCGTCCTTCGCGGCATGAGCTTCATCGGTGACGCGCTCGCCCATGCCGTCTTCCCCGGCATCGCCGTGGCCTTCGCCGTGGGCGGCTCGGTACTGCTGGGCGGGGCAGTGGCCGGCGTCGTCGTCACCCTCCTCATCGCCGTGTTCACGCAGAACCGGAAGGTGGGCGAGGACTCGGTGATCGGCATCTTCTTCGCCGCCGCCTTCGCGCTCGGCCTGGTCATCATGGCGCGCATCTCCACCTACACCGGCTCGCTCGAATCGATCCTGTTCGGATCGCTCACGGGCGTCCAGCCCGGCGACCTCACCTCCATCGCCATCGGCGCCGCCGCGATCCTCACCGCCCTGGCGCTCGCCCACAAGAAACTGGTGATCGTCTCCCTCGACCGCGCCTACGCCTCCTCGCTCGGTATCCGCGCCGGGCTCGTAGACGTGGTTCTCTACCTCACCATCGCCGCCGCGGTGGTGATGAGCGTGCAGATCGTGGGCAACATCCTAGTGCTCGCCCTGCTCATCACGCCGGCCGCCACCGCCCGGCTCCTGACCGATCGCTTGGTGCCCATGATGCTGATCGCGCCCGCCATTGGCTCGGCGGGCGCGTTTTTCGGCATTTGGGCGTCGTGGGTGTGGGACCTGCCCACGGGCGCGGCGATTGTCCTCATTTTGACGGCCGCGTTCGCGCTCGTGTGGGCGGTCCGGGCGCTACCCGCACACCGGCTTAGGCGTTAAGCTCGGCGCGCGTAGGCGCGTAGGCTCCCGTGTGTGCCACGGTGATCCCAGCGTTCTTCGAAGCGCGCTCGAGGATGGCGCGCACCTTCGAGACCCAGGTCGGCCATCGTCACGCGCTTTGCTATCCTCGTCCTTTCCTCGGCATCATTCTGCCATCGACGCCGGACGCCGGCACAAAAGGGTGCGGTCGAGGTCTCCCCCGGCCGCACCCTTGCTCGTACTTACATCTTCTTATCGTGCCCGCGCACCACCATGCCCATGGTCCCGAGCGCAGAACTCACGAAGTGGCCTAGCTGCCACACGGGGTTCTTGCGCAGATGCAGGGTGAGCCGGGTGGGCACCGGCACGTCGTCGTAGGAACGGATGATGGTCGGGTTGTCGGCGTTGTTCATGATGCCCTCTCTATTCCGGAATGAGCGTCCAGCCCGGCAGGGCCTTCGCCTTGTAGATGAACAGGTAATGGAGGAAGGTCTTCATCCAGTGGCCAGAGAGCCCGATCTTGCCGGTGGTGAGCTTGGTGTTGCGGCCGCCGGTCTGCGGGTACTTCTGGTAGTTCGGCACCACGGGGTACATTGCCATGGATGCGGCCGAACCGTTGAGGATGTCGTTGCCGGCGGAGGCCACGCACACCGCGCCGAGGCGGGACATGGAGGCTTCGTGGGCCGGGGCGGACGCGCCGTTCTTGATCCGGTCGCGGATCGTGAGTGCCACCGTCTTGCCCATCACGCCCGAGGGCATGCCCGTACGCGGCGGGGCAGGCGCGATCGCAGTGCCGAGCGCGGAGGCGCGCGGCTTGGAGATCGGGTGCGGCGGGGCGAAGGCGATACCAACCGCGAACATATTCGGGTACTGCGGCACCTCGTACTTCTCGGGCCAGTCGGTGGCGAGCCACTCGTCATAGGACTTGGGCGTGTAGTTGGCATCAACCTTCATGAAGTTCGCCGGGTTAAACAGACCCTCGATGGGCTCGCCGTCCTTGTCCACGGCCGACAGGCCCTGGCCGGTGAACGGGGGCAGTAGCATGGCGAAGTCGTACTTGAGCTCGTACGTCTTGTCGTCGTCGACCACCTCGTACTTGATCGTGTCCTCGGTGATCTCCTTGCAGCCGGCGCCCAGGATCGAGGCGACCCCGCGCTCCGTGAAGATGGACTCGGTCCACATCTTCGAGGACTGCTTGAAGCCGCGCTCCACGAACTGCATGCCGCCCACGCCGAAGTCGCCCAGCTCGTATTCGTTCGTGAGGTAGATGAGGTCCGCCTTGTCGCGCACCCCGTAACGCTTGAGTTCGTGGTCCACGTTGAACGTGTATTCGAAGGCCGCGCCCTCGCAGGTGCAGTTGCCGGCGCCCATGCCGACCACGAGGGTCTGGCGTTCGCCGCGCTTCATCTTCTCGATCGACTCCATCAGCTTTTCATTGGCTTCGACGGCGTGATCCGCTGTGCAGACGGAGACCGTGTAGCCGTTGTCCGGGCCGAGGCCCGGGGTCGCACCGAAGTTGAGCCGCGGGCCGGTGGCGTTGACGAGGTAGTCGTAGTGGATCTTCTCCTCTTCGCCCTCGCGCTTCGGGTCGGTGTAGACGACCTCGACGTAGGGCCGCGAGTCGCCGGCGTCACCCTCGGGGTGGATGACGGTGGCGCGCGCCTGGCGGAAGTCCACGCCCTTGCGCTTGTAAATCGGTGCGAGCGGGAAGACCACGTCCTTCTTCTTCATTCGCCCCGTGCCAACCCAGATATTCGACGGAATCCAGTTCCAGTGCGAATTGGGGCTGACAACCACAACCTTGTGACTCTTGCCCAGCATCCTCTTCAGGTGCAGGGCTGTGGTGTGCCCGGAGATTCCGGCTCCGAGAACTACAACTGTGGCCATTTTCCCTCCAGCCATTTAGCGATGCGGCGTCGTTGCCGCTTGTCACGATCATACGCTATACCCCACCGGGTATCTTCGTTTTTCTGGAAGTACACCAAAGTCTTTTCTTTTTCGGTTTCACGACGCCGTCCGCGCGGCCTAGTAGCGTTCGGCGATGCGGGCCTTCTGGTCTCCCGACGCCGTGGCAAGGTATCTTACCTTCGGCGCCCGGCCGCTTACCCCGGCGAGCTCCACGGTGTACCCCGCCAGCAGGCCGTATTCGACGTCGGTGTGCGGCTGTTCGCGCTGGTAGATCTCCTACTTGCCGGCCTGCGCGGCGAGGGATTCGGCCAGGAGGTCGCGTGGGGCGGGCAACTCCCGCGAGCGCGAGAGCAACCAGTAGCCCACCGACAGGGCGAGGATGTAGGGCACGCCCGCATACCAGGCGATCGGCATGAGCCAGTAGAGTGCGATGAAGATGGCCACGCTCGCGGCGAGGACCACCACGTTGGTCACGGGGCTGCCCCACAGCCGGTTGGTGGGCAGGGGCAGGCCGGCCCGGGCACGCTTGGCGCGGAAGGCGATGTGGGTGCTCATCACCATCACCCAGGTGACGAGAATGCCGATGGTGGCCATGCCGTACAGCCACATGAACACGTTGCCCGGGCTGAGGATCGCGAGCGCAGCGGCGAGTGCCATTCCGCACATGGCGAGGCCCACGGCTCCGCGCGGGGCGCCCTTGGCGTTGGTGCGGCTGGCGAAGCGTGGGGCTTCGCTGTCGACGGCGAGTGAGTGGAACATGCGGCTGGAGGAATAGAGGCAGCCGTTTGCGGCCGAGAGCGCGGCGACGATGAGCACGGCGTTCATCACGTGCGAGGCGCCGGCCACGCCCGTGATCTCCAGGACCTTGACGAACGGTGACTGTTCTACCGTGCCGGCCACGGCTGCCGTCAGCGTCCAGGGCTGGAGCACGAGGACCACGAGAATCGCGCCCACGTAAAAGATGAGCAGGCGCCAGATCATGGTGTGAGCGGCGCGGGGGATATCGCGGGTGGGGTTGGCGGACTCGGCCGCGCCCACCGACACGTTCTCAATCCCACCGAAGGCGAAGACCGCCATACACGCCGCCGCCAGCACTCCCCCAACGCCCTTGGGCAGGAAGCCGCCCTCGGTCAGGTAACGCACGCCGACGGCGTCGTTGGTCCCAAGCCCCAGCACCACGGCCAGGCCGAGCAAAATGAAGACGACGATCGCCACTACCTTGATCATTGAAAACCAGTACTCAGACGAGCCGTAGAGATGGACGGAAAACATGTTGAGCGCGCCGATGAACACCGAGCACAGGATTGTGCCGAGCCACAGCGGGAGTGCGGGGAACCAATAGGTGAGGTACGTGGCGGAGGCGACCACCTCGGCGCCGACTGCCACCATCATTGTGATCGCGAAGTTCCAGCGCGTGACGAAACCGCCGAAGCGCCCCAGGTACGACGCCGCCACCGCGCCATGCCCGCCGGGGACCGGGTGGACCGTGACCATCTCAGCCAGCGCCCACACAATCGCCAGGGCAAGGCTGCCCGCGAGCGCGTAAGAGATGACGGTGGCGGGGCCGGCGTAGGCGATGACCGAGCCCGAGCCGAGGAAAAGCCCGGTGCCGAGCGCCCCGGACAGGGCAATCATGGCAACCTGTGCCGAGGTGAGGCCGCGTTGGAGTTGGGAATCGTCGTTCACGCCTTCATGGTAGCCCCGCCACGGGAATGGACGTCAATTTCGTGAGTGTCGTGTTGCATTAGGCCATTATGCCCGCGGAATGTCGGAGGCAGCTCCTATCCTCTTAAGCGAGGGGTTTTACGCCTAGTAGAGAGAAACTTTCATGGACGATATCAAGTACAGGGACATGCTGCCCGTCGGGCCGGATAAGACGGAATACCGCCTGGTCACCACCGAAGGCGTGGAGACCGTGGAGGGCCCCGATGGGATGACGTTCCTCAAGGTGGACGAGTCGGCGCTGGAGCTGCTGGCTGAGACCGCGTTCCACGACATCAACTTCTACCTGCGCACCGCCCACCTCAAGCAGGTGGAGAAGATCTTGGAAGACCCGGAGGCCTCCCCGAATGACCGCTTCGTGGCCAAGACCCTCCTGCGCAACGCGCTCATTGCGGCCGACGGCGTGCTTCCCATGTGCCAGGACACCGGCACGGCCATCATCAAGGGCGAGCGCGGCCAGCGGGTGCTGACCCCCGGCGTCGACGAGCGGGCGCTTTCGCGCGGCGTACAAAACACGTACGGCAAGTACAACCTGCGCTACTCACAAAACGCGCCGTTGACCATGTACGAAGAGAGGAACACCGGCACCAACCTGCCCGCGCAGATCGAACTGTACGCGGACACCGAACCCGGGCACGAAAACGAATACCACTTCCTGTTCATGTCGAAGGGCGGCGGATCGGCGAACAAGTCCTACCTGTACCAGGAGACGAAGGCGATCCTGAACCCCGACTCGATGATGCCATTCCTCGAGGGCAAGATCCGCTCGCTCGGCACGGCCGCCTGCCCGCCATACCACCTGGCGATCGTGATCGGCGGAACGTCGGCGGAGTACGCGCTCAAGACCGCGAAGTACGCCTCGGCCAAGTACCTCGACGAGCTACCCCCCCACGGCGGCGAAGAGGGCTACGGCTTCCGCGACCTCGACATGGAGGAGCAGGTCCTCGAGATGACCCGCAAGATCGGGATCGGCGCTCAGTTCGGCGGCAAGTACTTCTGCCACGACGTGCGCGTGGTCCGCCTCCCCCGCCACGGAGCCTCCCTGCCGGTGGCGATCGCGGTGTCCTGCTCTGCGGACCGTCAGGCGAAGGGCAAGATCACGCCCGAAGGCGTATTCATCGAACAGCTCGAATTCAACCCGGGCCAGTTCTACCCGGCTGAGACGGACGCGGAGATCGGGCACACCGCAGGCGACGAGGTGGTGCGCATCGACCTCAACCAGCCGATGAAGGACGTGCTCGCCGAGCTGACCAAGTACCCGGTCAAGACCCGCCTGTCGCTCACCGGCACGATCATCGTGGCACGCGACATCGCCCACGCCAAGATCCAAGAGCGCCTGAACAAGGGCGAGGGTATGCCGCAGTACATGAAGGATCACCCCGTGTACTACGCCGGCCCGGCGAAGACCCCGGAGGGCAAGCCGTCCGGCTCCTTTGGCCCCACCACGGCGGGACGCATGGACTCGTACGTGGGCCCGTTCCAGGCCGAGGGCGGGTCAATGATCATGCTGGCCAAGGGCAACCGATCCCAGCAGGTGACCGACGCGTGCAAGACGTACGGCGGCTTCTACCTCGGCTCGATCGGCGGCCCCGCCGCCCAGCTGGCCGAGGACTGCATCAAGCACGTCGAACTCCTCGAGTACCCGGAGCTGGGCATGGAGGCCGTGTGGAAGATCGAGGTGGAGGACTTCCCCGCCTTCATCGTGGTTGACGACAAGGGCAACGACTTCTTTGCCGGCTCCCAGACCGTGTCCGTCACGTTGGGGAAGCGTCCGGGGCTGTAAGGTTCGGCTGATACAGCACGGGGTGCCCGGGACGTGAGGTCCCGGGCACCCCGTGTGTTTGCCAGGCCGGCCCGTGACCTTGCCTACACTTCACCCGAAGGGTGAGATCCTTTTGCAGCGCCAAGGATCGACGTGTTTACTGTTCACTGTAATCACCGGACAGGTCGCCACCTCGGCAGCGTTTGGACCGGTGGCGAAGAAGGAGAACCATGATTGAGCTGCAAGGGGTCACCAAGGTGTACCCCCGCAAGGGAGCTGAGTCCGTTGTGGCACTCGACGACCTCTCGCTCACCATCATGGACGGCGAAATCCACGGCATCGTAGGCGAATCGGGCGCGGGCAAGTCCACGCTCATCCGCTGTCTCACGGCCCTGGAAAAGCCCACCTCCGGCGCCATTCTCGTGGACGGTAAGGACCTCACCACTCTCTCGGGCCGCCCGCTTCGCGCAGAGCGTCGCCGCATCGGCATGGTCTTCCAGGGCGCGAACCTGCTAGAGGCCCGCACGGCGGCCGAAAATATTGAATATCCGCTTAAGGTCTCGGGCATCCCGAAGGCCGAACGTGACGCGCGGGTGGCTGAGCTACTCAACCTCGTCGGCCTTGCGGACCGCGGGGCGTCCTATCCTGCGCAGCTGTCGGGTGGCCAGCGCCAGCGCGTCGGCATCGCCCGCGCGTTGGCGATCCGCCCCTCGGTGGTTTTGGCTGACGAGCCCACCTCGGCACTCGACATGGAGACTACCGACCAGATCCTCGACCTCCTGAAGAACGTGCGCGAGCAGCTCGGGGTGACGATCCTGGTCATCACGCATGAGATGGGCGTGGTGCGTAAGATCTGCACGTCGGCAACCCTCCTGGACGCGGGCCGGATCGTCGAATCGAGTTCGATCGACCACGCGCTCGCGAACCCCGAGTCGCGCTTGGCCAAGAAGCTGATCCCGCTGCCCGAAGTTGAGCCGGAGTGCCTACGCGACGACACCCTGGTCGACATCTACTTCACGTCCCGCCCCGGCATCCCCACGGGTTCGAAGGTGATGGCTCGCGTGGCCGAGCTCGGCGGCGACATCGCGGCCGGCCTGTTTGAGTCGGTGGGAGAGATGCAGGTGGGCCGCCTCGCGCTGGCGATTCCGGCGCAGAAGGTTTCCCACGCTCTTCAGGCATTCGCAGCCGACGGCATTCACGCGGAGGTGCGCGCATGAGTTTCGACATCTTCCTCGCCACGGATTCCTGGTTTTCCAACCCGGCGATCGCGCGCGGCTTGTGGCCGGCGGTCCTGGAAACGATCTACATGGTTGGCCTGTCGTCGCTCATCACTGTGGCGATCGGGATTCCGATCGGCCTGATCCTGTCCGAGACCCGCAAAGGCGGCCTCATCGCCGCGCCCACCACGAACAAGATCGTGGGCGCCTTGGTCAACCTGGGCCGCGCGATCCCGTTCATCATCCTGGCGATCATCGTCCTTTTCTTTATCCGCGGCATCGGCCTGCCGTTCCTCAAGGCGACCGGCTGGCTGGCGTTCACCATCGCGCTCGCGGTATCCGCGATCCCCTACTTCGCCCGCATGGTCGAGTCGAACGTACTCGCAGTCGAGCCGGGCAAGGTGGAGGCCGCGCAGATGACCGGCGCGCCTGCGGTGCGCATCATGTGGGACGTGCTGGTGCGCGAGGCCCTGCCCTCAATCATAAATTCGGTGACGATCCTCGTCATCACGATTGTGGGCTACTCGGCGATGGCTGGCGCCGTGGGTGGCGGCGGCCTGGGCGCGCTCGCGATTAACCAGGGTTACCAGCGTTACAACTTCGACGTCATTGTGATTGTCGTTGTCGTCATCCTGCTCATGGTGCAGATGATCCAGTGGCTCGGCGACATGCTGAGCCGGATGGTTGACCACCGCTAAGGCGCAGCCATCCGGGACCTCGCTTCAGTCTTAGCCTCCACTTTCGTACCCATTAGACAAGGATTCATCATGCGTAAGATTTTTGCTCTCGTGGCCTCCGCGGCCCTCGCCCTCACGGCGTGCTCTTCTGACAACGGTTCTGCTAACAGCTCGGAGTCGACGACGTCATCGTCCGCCTCCGCCGACGGCCTGACCACCCTTGTGGTTGGCGCTTCCCCGGTACCGCACGCCCCGATCCTGCAGTTCGTGGCGGACAACCTGGCCGAGAACGCGGGCCTGCAGCTGGAGATCAAGGAGTACACGGATTACGTCCAGCCGAACGTAGCGCTGGATGCTGGCGAGCTGGATGCCAACTTCTTCCAGCACCTGCCCTACCTCGAGGCCCAGATCGCGGATCGCGGCTACGACTTCGACCACGGCAAGGGCGTTCACATCGAGCCCTTCGGCATCTACTCGGAGACGGTCACCAACCTTGACGACGTGCCCGAGGGTGGCGTCGTGCTGGTGACGAACGACCCGTCGAACCAGGCGCGCGGCCTGTGGCTGCTCGAGACCGAGGGTCTCATTACGCTGGAGGACGTGGACAGCCCCACGATCTACGACATCAAGGACAACCCGAAGAACCTGCAGATCCGCGAGTCTGAGGCGCCGTCGATCCCCGTACAGCTTCCCGACGTCGACCTGGCTATTATCAACGGCAACTTCGCCCTTGAGGCGGGTCTGGTTCCGGCGAAGGACGCGCTCGCGCTGGAGTCCGGTGAGAACAACCCGTACGCCAACATCCTGGCGTGGAAGGCGGACTCCGGCAAGCTTGACGCGATCAAGAAGCTTGACGAGCTGCTGCATTCCCCGGAGGTTGCCAAGTTCATCGAGGAGACCTACCCCAACGGTGAGGTGACCCCGGCCTTCTAAGGCTTAGGTCCCTCGAAGGTGGCGGCCCTCGCGGCCGCCACCTTCCTTTTGGCCGGGTTGTGCCCAAACGTGAGCTTTCTGGCAGGCCGAGTTGCGGCGTCGTGAGCGCAAATGGGCATAGATTCGGCATAGACGTGCGCGAAGTGAAAGGACACGTATGCCAGTCGAGGATCATGAACAGGAAGAGGCCCTCCATCGCGGGTTGTCGAACCGCAACATCCAGCTGATCGCACTGGGAGGGGCGATTGGCACGGGCCTGTTCATGGGATCGGGGTCGACGATCCATTCGGCGGGCCCGTCGATCATCCTGGTTTACATGATCTTGGGCCTGGTGCTGTTTCTTATCATGCGCGCGATGGGCGAAATCCTCATCCACAACCTTGACTACAAGTCGTTCCAGGATTTTGCCCATCACCTCATCGGCCCGTGGGCGGGATTCGTGACGGGGTGGACGTACTGGTTTTTGTGGGTGGTGATCGCGATCGGCGACATGATCGTGGTGACCGGCTACTTCAACTTTTGGATCAAGAACATCACCGTCTCGGCGTTCGTGACGCTCGGACTGCTCGCGCTGCTCGTGGTCATCAACCTGCTGACGGTCAAGCTCTTCGGTGAGGTCGAGTTCTGGTTCGCGCTCATCAAGATCGCTGCGATCCTGGCCCTCATCGCCGTGGGCGTGGTGATGGTGGCCAGCGGCTTTACGGGGCCGACGGGCGAGCCGGCGTCGTTCACCCACCTGTGGGACCACGGGGGCTTCTTCCCCACCGGCGCCTCCGGGTTCCTGGGCGCGTTCTCGATCGCGATTTACTCGTTCATCGGTACGGAGCTGATCGGCACCACTGCCGCCGAAACCAAGGACCCCACGCGCACGATCCCGCGCGCCATCAACCAGGTGCCGTTGCGCATCGCGGTGTTCTACGTGGGCGCGCTGGCGGTCATCATGGCGATCACGCCATGGGACGCCATCAACCCCGAGACCTCCCCCTTCGTCTCCGTGTTCGCCATGGTCGGGCTGGGGGCAGCGGCGTCGGTGATGAACTTCGTGGTGCTGACGTCGGCGGCGTCGTCGGCGAACTCGGGGATCTTCTCCTCCTCGCGCATGATGTACGGGCTAGCCAAGTCGCACCAGGCGCCGCGCCTGTTCGGGCGGCTGTCCTCACATCGCGTGCCGCGCCGGGCCCTGCTGTTCATCGGCCTGCTGATCCTCATCTACCTGCCGATCTTGTTCGTGGGCGGCAGCGTGCTCAAAGGCTTCGAGCTCATCGCCGCGGTGGCGACCACGCTCATCCTGTTCATCTGGGCGCTCATCCTTGTTTCCTACATCCGCTACCGCAGGCGTCACCGCGCCGCGCACGAGGCCTCCGAGTTCAAACTCCACTTTGCGGCCGTCACCCCGTGGCTGGCACTGGCCTTCATCGCGTTCATCGCGTGCGTGCTCGTCTACTTCCCTGCCACCCGCGTGCCCACCCTGCTCACCCCGGTCTGGTTCGTGGTGCTGGGCCTCGTATGGGTGGTGCGCAAACGGATTCTGCTCCGCCGCGGGGTGACGTTGGACATCATCAACGGGTAGGACTGTTTTCAGCTTACAATCCGGACTCGGCGAGCAGCACCTCTCCCCCGCCTGCTAAATTGTTTCCATGAACAACGGTCAGTGGTGGTGGCTCTAGACGAGCCTTCCAGTGTTGACCCCAAGGCTCGTGCGAAAGCTACGAGCCTTTTTTGTAGCCTTCGCCGGAAAGGGCAGACATGAAGATTTACCGCAGGCAGGTGCCCTACGTCGACGACGTAGCGGCGCTCATCCCCTACCTGGACGCGCGCGACTCCGGCTACGACCCCTCCACACTCATGCTCCTGGAGTCGGCGGACATCGAGACCCGCCAGGGTCTGACCTCCATCGCGATCCTACGCGCGTCGGTGCGCGCCACCTGCGAAGGCCAGTCGGTCACGCTCGAGCCGCTCACGGCCACCGGGCGCATCATTGCCGAGGACGTTCTCGCCGGGCTTTCCGGCCTGTGCCGCGTGGAGGGCAACCAGGCGATCTTCGAAGTGTCGCACGACGTCGACGAGCGGGCCCGCCTGCTCGCACCCTCCACCGTGGAGCCCCTGCGCCGACTGCTGGCCCTCGACTTCGGCGACGCGCAGCCATGGGTAGGCGGCACCTTCGCCTACGACTACGTGGCCACCTTCGAGGACCTGCCGGGCGTGGCGGAGTCGGCCAACGCCTGCCCCGATTACCAGTTCGTACTCGGGGAGGTGGTGCTGGTGGTGGACCACACGGCTCGCACGGCCGAGCTCATCCAGGCTGACGCCACGGGTACCGGCTCCGACGTCGACGATCTGGCCTCCGCCCTGACGCACGCGCAGGAGGCGCTCGCGGCAGCGCAAGCCTCCCCTGGTGCAACGCCGGCGGCGGACGCGGCCGACCCGAACGGCGTTGTGAAAGCGAAAGCAGACATCAGCGACGCGGGATACCGGGAGATCGTGGCGCAGATGAAGGAGGCGATCGTCCGCGGGGACATCTACCAGGCGGTGCCGGCGCGAACGTTCACGCTGGCGTGCCCGGAAGCGGCGGCGGCGTACGCCAGGCTGAAGGAGTCGAACGCGAGTCCGTACATGTTCTTCCAGCGCGGGGTGGGGCGCGATGGGAAGCCGTTCGAGCTGTTTGGGGCGTCGCCGGAGTCGAACCTAAAGTTTGACGCGGCCACCCGCGAGGTCGAGCTCTACCCGATCGCCGGCACGCGGCCACGCGGGCGTGGGGCGGACGGGGCGATCAGCCACGAGCTGGACATCCGCGCTGAGCTCGACATGCGCACGGACGCCAAGGAGCTCGCCGAACACACGATGCTGGTGGACCTGGCGCGCAACGACCTCGCGCGCGTGGCCACGCCCGGCACCCGGCAGGTGGCGGCGCTGCTGCAGGTGGACAGGTACTCGCACGTGATGCACCTGGTGTCGCGGGTGACGGCACGTCTGGCCGACGGCATGGACGCACTCGACGCCTACCGGGCCTGCATGAACATGGGCACGCTGACCGGCGCGCCGAAGATCAAGGCAACCGAGCTGCTGCGGTTGCTCGAGGGGCGCCGGCGCGGCTCGTACGGGGGTGCGATCGGGTACCTGCGCGGGGATGGGTCGATGGACACGTGCATCGTGATTCGCTCGGCGTTCGTGGCCGGCGGCGTGGCGGCCGTGCAGGCGGGCGCGGGCGTGGTGCGCGATTCGAACCCGCAGTCCGAGGCGGATGAGACCCTGCACAAGGCCCGGGCCGTCCTGGAAGCCATCGCCCGAGCTCAGGGTAAGAAACTGGAGGTGGAGCGATGATCGTCCTGCTCGATAACCAAGATTCCTTCGTCTACAACCTGCTGGACGCGTTCGCCGGCACGGGCCGGGAGTGCGTGGTGGTGCGCAATACGACGCCGGTGTCCGCCATCACCGACCTGGGCCCGGAGATGATCTGCCTCTCGCCCGGGCCGGGCCACCCGCGCGAGGCGGGCGTGATGATGGAACTCATCGACACGGTGGTGGGTCAGATCCCGATCCTGGGCGTATGCCTGGGTTTTCAGGCCCTGCTCGAGCATTGGGGCGGGGTGGTGCGCGCGTGTGGACCCGAGCATGGCCGCGCGATTCCCATGACCCTGACCGAGGCTGGCCTGGCCAGCCCTATCTTCGCCGGCCTCGCCACCGACACGCTCCCCGACCAGCCCGGACGCTCCGTGCCCGTGGCGCGCTACCACTCGCTCGGCTGCACCGACGTGCCCGAGCAGATGGAGGCGCTTGCCACCACTCCCACGCAGATCGGTGACGTGGTCATGGCCGCGCGCAGCCGGGACGGCAAGGCACTCGGCTTCCAGTTTCACCCCGAGTCGGTGCTGACGATGTCCGGGCCCACGATGCTCGAACGCGCGATCGAGGAGCTGACGGCTGACTGACCAGCCCCAAAGACCGGCTCTAGTCGGCCCCGGCACAACTCGTGAATCTGAAGGCGACCAGGCCCCTATAGAAATCGGCAACCGGTATATTCACGACTTCTGTCGGCACAGCGCCAAGACAGGGTGCGCGAGCCCGAGTGGGCGCCGATAATTTGGGTTGGCGGTCCCGCCGAGGCTAACTAACCAGCGCGAGGACCAACGCGAACATCCCCGTACCCGCCAGCAGCGAGGCCAGGACCTTGCGAAAAGCCAAGTGCACGCCGAGCGTGGTGAGCACCCCGGCGGCCGGAGGCATCCAGGAATCGGCGCTGGCAAAGGTGACGTCCTGGAGGGTGAAGATGACGAGGATCAGCATCACGCCCGCGGGCATGGCGGCGCCGAGGTAGGCGAGGGTCTCGGAGTCGCGGACCTTGGACAGGAACACAAAGGGCGCGGCTCGCAGAGAGAATGTGATGGCCGTGGTGACAGCGATCATCGCAATAATGTAGTTCATGGCATGGAGTCCCTTCGCTCCCGGCTGTGCTCGGTGCGGCGCTCCCGGCCCGGCCGGCTCACTGCCCTGCCCAGCGCGCCGACAGGCTCCCCGACCACCGACTCGACACGCGAGGCAATGAGCAGCGCCACTGTGAACAGGACCAGCGCGGCCAACAGGTACACAGAAGACGGCAGGAACAGCGCCCCCACGCCGATGACGGCGGCGAGCGCGAAGTCCACCCGCTTGCGGTTGGCCAGGTAGGACTCAAGCATGAGCACCACGAACAGGGAGGTGAGGACGAAGTTGAGGATCCGTGAGTCTATGGGCACGGCCAGGCCCACGAGCGCCCCGAGCGTACACCCAAATATCCACGTGGAATGAGCGAAGACCTGGATCCACACCACGCGCTCCCCCGTCAGCTCTTCCCAGGGTTTGGAGGCGACCACGGCGTAGACCTCGTCGGTGAGCGCGTGTATCGAATAGAGCTTGGCCAGTAGATGCCGCACCAGGTGGAGTGGGAAGCTGATCCCGTAGAAGGCGTGCCGGAACTGGATGAACAACGTGGCAAGCGCAACGGCAGCGATCGGCTCACGGGTCACGATCATTGGGACCACCAGGTACTGCATCGACCCCGAGTAGATAAACACCGCGAAGATCGGCGCCCACCACCACTCGAGGCCCGCGCCCGTCAGCGTCATCCCCATGCCCATCCCGAGCGGGACGTAGCCCAAACCGACCGGCAGGGCATCTTTCAGGGCCAACGCGAACGCGGACGGGGAAGCAGGGGACATACAAAAAACCTACGTCCGCCACCCCACCGGGGCAACCCGGTCCACAACGTGACCGTGACCGGGCACTGCTCCTCGTAGCCCACGAGCGCGCGGAGCACGTAAAGGTTGAGGAGCGTGCGAGCCGAGAGCTCGTCGGTGCAATAGACGTTGAATGTCTCGTTGACGCGGATGTCTTCCGTTTCGGTTTTCTTCTCGCCCTTGCGGGCCGCCTCGTACCCCACCTGCTTTTCGCGCCCGAACAGGCCTTTGCCCGTGGGGATGATCCGGATGTGGCCGGACGGTCCCGGGACGGATTGGCGGGATTCCGTTCGCGAAGCCATCTGCGTACGTTCAGGTAGCGTTTCCGTGTGGTTTCCGACGACGCCGCCGCCCAGCTCGCGCCCGGCCGTGCGGCTCTTAGCCGGCGTGGTGGAGGCGGGCCCGAACCCGGACCATCGCGCCCACGGGCACGGGTACCGGACAGGGCATCGAGAATTCGCGCGCGGGGAAGTTGATCTCGGCAACGGGGTTGCCGTCGGCGTCCTGGAGGCCGTCGGCAGGGACGGCCATCGCCACGGGGGCCGAGCCCGGGAAGAGGATCTCCATCTCCTTGCCCGGGGCCAGCTTGTTCTTCGCGTGCAGGCGGAGGCGGGAGGTTGCGGGGTCGTAGCCCGTGACGATTCCCGCGAGCAGCCACTCGTTAATGTAGCCGCCCCTGTGGATCTCCTCGCCCGCGGGGTTTTCCGGGTAGTAGAAGCCGGTGGAGTAGGCACGGTGGGTGACCTTGAACGGCTCGTCGTGTAGCCAGGTCGGGAAGGTGACGGGGGTGGCCGGGCGAGGGGCGGCGGGCAGGTGGACCTGGTCGTGGAAGGGGACGAGGGTTGCGCCGGCGGCGTCCTCGAAACCGCGCTGGACCATGTACTCCCCCACAGCCGTCTTGTAAGCGTTGGTCATGGCGGCCACGTAATAGGCGCTCTTCGCGCGGCCCTCGATCTTGAGGGAGGTGACTCCGGCGTCGAGGATGTCGTCGATGTGGGTGAGCGTGTTCATATCGTTGGAGTTGAACAGGAACGTGCCCTGGTCTGTGATCTCCACAGGGATGAACTGGCCCGGCCGGCGCTCCTCCACCACGTGGTACTTGTAGCGGCAGGACTGGGCGCAATCGCCGTGGTTGGCGTCACGGCCGGTGGTGTGTTGGGAGATAAGGCAGCGGCCCGAGAACGCCATGCACATCGAGCCGTGCACGAAGGCCTCGATCTCCAGCTCGGGAGGGGTGTGAGCGCGGAGCTCACGGATGTCGGCAAGGCTGAGCTCGCGGGCCAAGACCACACGGGTGGCGCCCAGTTGGGCCAGCGCGTTCGCCGCCTGGTAGTTCGTGACCCCCGCCTGCGTGGAGACGTGGATCTCCGTGTTCGGGGCCACCTGGCGGGCGGCCATAAGCACCCCGATGTCAGTGACGATGAGGGCGTCCACCCCGATCTCCCCCAGTTGGCCCATGTACTCGTTCATGGAAGTGACCTCGGCGGAGGTGGGCAGGATGTTGCAGGTGACGAACACGCGCCCGCCGCGCTCATGGGCGTAGGCGACCGCCTCGGCGATATCCTCCAGTGTGAAGTTTTTCGGGGCCGACCGCATGCCAAATTCCTGGCCGCCGAAGTAGACCGCATCAGCGCCGAAGTCGAAGGCGGTTTTCAGGGTGGCGAGGTTGCCGGCCGGGGCCAGGACCTCGGGGCGGGTGCGGCGGCGGACGCCAAAAGGTTCGATCACGACCGTAAGCATAGCCGGCCGCCCCGCCGGGCTACCAGCTGACTGGCGCGGCCGGGCCAGTCTTGCCGGCCTGCGGGCGCGCTTCTACCAACCGCGCTCTGCCAGCCGGTGCGGGGCCGGCAGGTCGGCCACGTTGATCCCCACCATGGCTTCGCCCAGCCCGCGGGAGACCTCGGCGATCACCTGCGGGTCGTCGAAGGAGGCGGTGGCCTTGACGATGGCGGCGGCGCGGGCCTTGGGGTCGCCGGACTTGAAGATGCCGGAGCCCACGAACACTCCGTCCGCGCCGAGTTGCATCATCATGGCGGCATCTGCCGGGGTGGCCACGCCTCCGGCCACGAAGAGCGGCACGGGCAGCTTGCCCTCGCGGGCCACCTGGGCCACGAGGTCGTAGGGAGCGGCGAGGTCCTTGGCGGCAACAAACAGCTCATCCTCGGTCAGGCCCTTAAGCTCGCCGATTTCCTTGGTGATCTGGCGGATGTGCTTGGTGGCTTCGGAGACGTCGCCGGTGCCTGCCTCGCCCTTGGAGCGGATCATGGCGGCGCCTTCGTTGATGCGGCGCAGCGCCTCGCCGAGGTTGGTGGCCCCGCACACGAACGGTACGGTGAACTCGCGCTTGTTGATGTGGTTGACGTAGTCGGCGGGTGAGAGCACTTCGGATTCGTCTACCCAGTCGATGCCGAGCACCTGCAGCACCTGCGCTTCGACGAAGTGGCCGATGCGCGCCTTGGCCATGACGGGGATAGACACGGCTTTCATGATGCCTTCGATGAGGTCGGGGTCGGACATGCGAGCCACCCCGCCTTCGGCGCGGATGTCGGCGGGCACGCGCTCGAGTGCCATGACGGCCACGGCCCCCGCCTCCGCGGCGATCTTGGCCTGCTCGGCGGTGACCACGTCCATGATCACCCCGCCCTTGAGACCGGCTGCGAGTTGGAGTTTGTTGTCTTCAATGGTGTAACTCATGGTCTCCATTCTCGCCCGCGTATGGTCTACAATTAAGTCCACTTCTCGCCTACATTTTTAGACCACCCATACCCCCGCATCCCAGGAAGTACCCCGTGCCCTCCATTCCCGCCACCATCGTCGCCGACATCCGCGCCCGCCTCGAGTCCGGCTCTCTCACCCCTGGCGACCGCCTCCCCTCCACCCGCGCCCTCGCCGACGAACTCGGCGTCTCCCGCGGCTCCGTTGTCAGCGCTTACGAACAGCTCGAAGGCGAGGGCATCCTCCTCGCCTCCCGCTCGGGCAGCCGCATTCACCCGGCCCTCGTCGACACCGCCCAGCCCTCCTCCCCTCGTTCACCTTCGCCAATAACACCGTCACCCCCGTCCCTGCTCCGCCCTGGCGCGCCCCTAGAGGCACTGACCAGTTCGGCCTGGCGCGCAGCTTGGCGGGCCGCCGTGGCCGAACCGCACGCCTACCCCAGCCCGGGTTCGCCGCGCCTGCGCTATCTGCTCGCCGAGCACCTCCGCCTCACCCGGGCCGTCAGCATCGACCCGGAGCGGATCCTCATCACCGCCGGCGCCCGCGACGGCCTGCGCGCCACCCTCGCCGCGCTCGCCGCCTCCGCCCAAACCGGCCAAACCCAAACCAGCCACCCCCACCGCCTCGCCGTCGAGGACCCGGGCTTTGGCTCGCTCCGCGCGGTGCCGGCCTCAATCGGCTGGGACGCCATGCCGGTCACCACAGACGGCGAGGGCCTCTCCCCGGCGGCGCTTCATGTCCTCGCGCCCGCCGCCGCACTCGTCACCCCGAATCACCAGTTCCCCTTCGGCCTGCAGATGCCCGCATCCCGCCGCCGCGAGCTGGTCGAATGGCGCCGCGCCACCCCGGGCGCGCTCCTCATCGAGGACGACTACGACTCCGAACTGCGCGCCACCCACCCCGCGCTCGTGGCGCTCGACCCCACAGGCACCGCCCTGCTCGGCTCCTTCGCCAAGACCCTCACGCCCGCCCTCGGCCTCGGCTACGTGATCGCCCCGCCTGGGCTGCACGCCGCTATCGAGGCCCGCCTCATCCCCGTCTCCGGCATCGCCCAGGACGCGCTGTCCAACTTCCTCGCCGCCGACGGCCTTCGCCTCCACACGGCCCGCATGCGCCGCGAATACAAGCACCGCCGCGGCTTGTTCGAGCGGATTTTCCCCGAGGGCCGCACGATGGACGGCGGGCTTGGCGCCATTATTCCTTTGTCCGACGACGACGAAACCACCGCCCTCGCCCGCGCACGGCACGCGGGGTTGGCGGTGGAGTCACTCGGTCAGTATTGGTCGGGGCGGGGTCGGCGGCCAGGCATCGTGGTCGGTCTGGGGGCCGGTAGCAGGGAGAAACTCTCGGCGGCCTTGAGCCAGCTGCGGCAGATCATCCCCGCGCCCGCCGCCCCAGCGCCCGCCCCCTAAATCTCAGACGCCGCGGACCAGCAGGTCGCCGCGATCGGCGAAGCCTTGCTTGGCAAAGTACACGGGGTCGGCGGCGTCGCGCAGGGGCACCGCCACGGAGTTAACCGCGAGGCCCTCGAACAGCGAGGCGTTGCCGTAGAGGAACGCGCCGGGCGTAAGGTCGCGGAAGCGTTCGGTGACGTAGTCGATGAGGATGTGGCCGGTGTCGCCCTCTGGGCGGAGGGCGAACAGGCCGATGACCTCGTCTTCGTGCATGAGGAGGAAGGCGCGGGCACTGGGGAGGGCAGCGCGGTCGAAGCGTGGGAAGGCCTCGGCGATGGCGGCGGCGTGGCGGTCGAGGAAGCGGGCGACCAGCGGCTCTCCGGCGTCGACGTCGAGCACGGAGTAGCCGCGTTCCCCGTCGTCGCGGGTGAGGCGCCACAGCCAGTAGGCGTCGATGATGACGATCACGCCGTTCATGGCGGCGTAGGGCCAAATGCCGAAGTAGATGTTGTAGACGGTGGCGATGAAGGAGCCCAGGAGGTTGAGCACCCGGAATCGGCGGATGCTTGGCACCATGAGCGAGACGATCACGAGCACGGATCCCGCCCATCCAATAAACTCCCACAGCGGCATGTTTGTCTCCATTTCTGTTCGGCATCGTGACATGTCTTTGGCACGGTGGCACAAGTATATGAGCGTTGTAGCACGGCCCACGGGCACCTTGTGCGAAAGTGCCGAAGGTCGCACAATCGCATAAACTTGGGGCGGTTCTTGATGAAAGGAAATACCATGCTTCTTGCGTTCTCGATCGCCCCGCAAACCTCCGACCAGCCCGACGGCTCCGTTTCCGAGGCGGTAGCCGCGGCGGTGAAGATCGTCAATGAGTCGGGACTGCCGAACGAGACCACCTCCATGTTCACCACCCTCGAGGGCGAGTGGGATGAGGTGATGGCCGTGGTCAAGGCGTGCGTGGAGGAGCTGGAGAAGCACACGCCGCGCATCTCGCTGGTGATGAAGGCCGACATCCGCCCGGGCTACACGGGCCAGATCACGGCGAAGGTGGAGCGGGTGAACAAGCTGCTCGAGCAGTAGGACAGCACCGCCACCAGCGATTAAGGGATGGTAGATGACAGCTCACCGGCTTCAGCTGGCGTGGTAAGGACAAGGCGCTGATCCCGCGGAGGCCGGCAAGTACGGTTACACGTGGGTAGACCCGTCCGATCCGCGTTACTGCGAGCCCCACACGTTGATGTGCGACGAGGACGCGCGCGGTCGGCACCCCCAGTAGGATAAAGTCCGCGCGCTACATGCTTTAAATGAGTTTGGCCGGCCACTTCACTTGGAGTGGCCGGCCAAACTGTTACGGGCTAAGCGCTACCTGTTTGTTAGGTTGCGCGTGGCGTGTTGTTACGCCCGGTTTCGCCTAACTAGCGCCACGCCAGCGCCAAGCAGGCCAAGCGCAAGGGCAACGGTCATGCCGATCTCAACACCCGTGCGTGGCATCGGGTCACGCGGCTTTTCTGGCTTGTGCGGGGTCGGCCCCGGAGGCGTGTCCTTGGTGTTGGTCACCACATAACCATCGGTTGCGCTG